>CAMBZY010000236.1 GCA_945872325.1 Candidatus Kuenenia stuttgartensis
CTGAACAACGGTTTTAATCCTTGGATCAATCCATTTCCAATCTGGGGATTCAATGGGAATCAAAACTGGAATGGTAACGGATTTGTTTTGAACAACGGTTTTTTTGGAGCGATGAACGAGGTGGTGGAACGCGGCAACGCCCGATTTGGCCCAGCCAGGCCCGTGCGCCAGCAGAAGGCCCAGAACCGAAATGGGATGCAGGCTCTGCCTATGCAAAATCAGGGCGGGTTGAATGCGATCGCACCTCGACCGATCGCGGCCGTGAACATCGGCCCGAACGACCCGCTCCGGCCACCGACACCTCAACCGGATCAGGACGCTCAATTTCAGCTGGCCAAGGCGGATCAAATGGCCAGTCGGATAACCGAGCCAACCATTCGGCCCCGCACAGTTGGGCCGCCTCTGCCCCGAGTTGTTGCAGGTGAAGGTCGTAAGCCGAAGGCATTATTTCCAGACAACGCGACACCGGCTCAAAAGCATGATTGGATCATGGAACGACTTCAGACCGGCGACAGGCTGGCCCGAAATGGCTTATTGGACGAATCCCGTGAACGCTATGAAACGCTTTCCAAAATGATGGCCGACCAAGCTGGCCCGTGGTTGCGAATCGCTCAGATTGAAGTCCTGGCAGGTCGCCCTGAGCAGGCTCTATTGGCTTGGCAAGAAGCTGTCAGGCGTGAATCTGGTACGGTGGCCGGCTATTCCAAACTGCTTAAGTGGACAGATATTGCAGATAACCATGCGATCTCTCAAGCCAGAAAATCTCTAGACAACTGGCTTGCGCAAGAAACTCTGAAAGACCTGGCCGCCCTGCGTGCCACAATCCGTGGGCCCGAGGTTCAAGAGGTTGCCATAAAGCCTTGACTGAAAGAAGAATAGGTGTAAATCAGGCGGTATGAATGACACCTGTTGTCAATCGTATCGCTTTTGTTTTGGTCATTTTTTACTAGTCGATTCTGAGACTTTAGAACACAATAGGAGTAAAGGGTTGCACGACAAGCCTTCGCTTCACAAACTCCAAATCCTGTGAAAAATCTCTCATGGCCTCTATAGATCGCTACTATGCAGCCTGTTGTCAGACAGACTTTCCATGCCCGGCCGATCGTTCTGAGCTTGCCGAACGGGTCTCAAAATGCATCGAATTCATCGAACGGGCGGTGGTCGGTTATGAGCCATTTTTTGACATAAAGCTTGTGGTATTCCCGGAGTTTGTTCATGCAGCACCAATCTACGGAACCGTTCAGGAGTTGGCCGACAAACTGGCTGTGACCGTGCCCAACGAGTTCACCGACCAATATGCCAAAGCCGCTAAAAAGCATGGTGTTTATATTGTGGCAGGCACGTTTCTGGAAGTGGATCCGCTCCACCCTGGCCACGTTTTTAATACCTCCTGCCTGATCGGTCCCGATGGTGTGGTGATGAAGTATCGCAAGGTTCAGCCCTGGATTCCCTGGGAAATTCACACCAGTCCTGCCACCCTGACAACCGATCCGCTTGAGCTTTGTCCTGTGGCTGATACGGAGATCGGCAAGATCGGAATTGCGATCTGCTACGACTGGCTTTTTCCTGAGGTCTTGCGCGGGCTTGCCCAGAATGGGGCTGAGGTGCTGGTTCGCGTCTCGGCCTATATGGACCCGTGGGGAGCCACTCCACCCATGGATTGGTGGACCCTGTTCAACCGCACGCGAGCTATCGAAAACCTTTGCCACGTTGTGGCTTGCAATCAAGGGGCGAAGCTCGGGAACTACCCTCCATTTTCATGGCCCGGCGGTTCGATGATTGTCGACTACGACGGCCGGATCATGACTCAGGCTGATCCTGGCCCTGGAGAAAAAATCGTAGTTGGGCCCGTCGATCTGGCCGCTCAACGTTTTGAACGGGATCGCCGGCGCGGTCACCAGACTCTGTTGCATCGGTTCAACTCGTTTTATCATGGTCAGACTAAGCAGGGCTGAAGCCTCCACCGAACTTGCGAATTTTTCTCGGACACCACCGCTCATACCTCTGAACTGAAAAAGTAGGGATTCATGAACCAGTCGCCATTTTTCAAGGAGATTCCACCCGGCCCGATCGGTCCCCGGCCGGACGAAAACGCTCCTCCAAGCTGGTTCAAGGCCGCTTGGGTTCTTGGAATTGCAGGTGTTCTAACTGCTGTGGCAGGCGGGTTCTACCTGCTGTCAGGCCCTGATTCCAAGATCGGCCCTGAGATCTTTGAGGTCGCCCAAACCGAACCGAAAAAATCTGACGATACCGTGATCGTCGCCAATCCAACCTCGACCAAAACTGAGGAAATCGAGGCCGTTTCAAACAAGTCTTTGAATGAAGCGAGAAAGGCGGAATCGGTCGTTCTGACCGCCGAAGCAGTTGCCATCGATAAAAATGCACCCCCGCCTGGCCCTTGGCTGGAGCCTCATTACCGCGGCCTTGGCCACATGGAACGCTATGAATACGACCCGGCTGTGGCCGCATTTCGTGAAGTTTTAGCACTTCAGCCTGACTGGCCTGGCTCGAAAATCAATCTGGCCATTGCCCGGCTCAATCAGACGGGGACTGAGGCTGAAGCCTCCAAGAATTCGCGCACGGGTGGTGGTCAGGCCAAGTCAAATTTCGACGAAGCCCTTGAGCTGCTCGACGCCGTGATCCTCAAGCATCCGGGTCAACTTCACGCCCACTATTCCCGCGGCATTATTCTCGAATACGTTGGCCGGTTGGCTGAAGCGCACAAGGACTTCCGGATCGTGGCTGTGAAGGATCCAGCTGATGGCTATGCCTGGTACAAAGTTGGCTCCACCCTGACCTCGGCCGACGACCCGAACCAGCCGGCCGGGCCGGATCAGGCGCCGGAGCTGGTTTCGATCTTTGAACGTGCCCTGTCATGCAACCCCTACCTGGTTCCAGCTTTATATCGCTTGCAAATGGCCTATGCCATGGCCGGCGACCGCACCTCGCAACGTGCCACCATCGAGCGCTGGACCAAGCTCAACAGCAAGGCAAATGCGGCGGCTTATGGCGATACTGCCGAGACTTTCTACGGCGAGATGGGGAAATACGCCCGAATTCTGAACCCGCCCGACATCGTTCAAACGGATAAAAACCGCAGTAAAACCGCGAGCGTCAAGCCTCAAAATCCCGTTTTCAGCGAGCTCAAATCGCTCGACGTGAAGCTCCCGGCCGGTTGTCGATGGTCCACAATCACGGACTTCAACACGCCGGCTTTGAAGCACCTGCAAGAGGTTCGTCAGCGATTTGGTCAAGCCGTTGCTGTGCTTGATATGAATAACGATGGCAAGCTTGATCTATATGCAACGTCAGCAGTTGTGGCGCCTACTGGGCTTCGCGATGCCTTGTTGATCAATCAGGGTCAGGGGCGATTTGTGGATCAGTCGGATGCGTTTGGAATTCCTACAGACCATCCATCGACCGGCGTGGCCGTGGCCGATTTTGACGCAGACAAGCACGTGGACCTGCTCCTGACAGGCCTTCGCGAGCACAGACTTCTAAGAAACACCAGCGGTTGGCTCGACGATGTCTCGTATCTGATGGGCGTTTCAGAAGTGCCCACACTCGGCCTGACTGCCCGCTGGCTCGATCTGGATCAAGACGGTGATCTTGACTTATACCTTGTGCTGCACACGCATTCGGACTCTTCCAAGATTTTCTCGAGCACCGATTATCCAGGCCAGTCGAACCTCATCTTCCGGAACGACGGTGTCCCACCTCCGGTTGCCGGAAGGCCAGCCGATAACTGGGCCCCTCTGGCTGTGGCTCCTCCCGATTTACCTGTCCAAAAAGGTCTTTCGCTGGCGTTTACCCCTTGGCCAAATAGCGAAAAACTGTCCGGTGAGACCAATCATCACACCGGTCTGGCCGCTCTGGATCTGGACGATGATCGTGACCTGGACCTGATTCTGACTCAGGATCACACCCCACCCTCGGCTGCGTTTAACGATCGCCAAGGGAAATTCACGGTCGTGAGTCTGGCCAATTTAGGCTCGGTGGTGGATGGTCAACTCAATGGAGGCCTGGTCACAGACATCGACCGCGATGGCCGTGGCGACCTCGTTTTTCCAGGCCAGTCTGGCAAGATATCAGTGCTTTTGAACCGTGTGGAGCGCACGGTGGGTACCACTCCCGTAATGAAATTTGAGCCGGTTCCGATCGAGCCAAAGGTCTGGCTGCAAGCGACTTCCGCCGATCTTGATCTCGACGGTCAAATGGAACTGATTGGCCTCCCACGTGATCAAACCATTCCGATTCCCGACTGGGGCCGATATATCGACGGCAAAATCGTACTCGAACGCCTCCCTGTGGCCACTTCACAAGCCGTGGGGGCCGTGGTCTCAGCTATGACCTTTGCCGATATCGACGGCTCGCCCCTGCCTGAACTGATTCTGTGGACCGAAACAGGCCCAATATTCGCTTTAAATCAAACGGCCGACAGGCCTTATATTGCCATCGATCTGGGCGGCCGGTGGAAACGCAGTTTCGATCACATGCGGACCAATCCGCACGGGATCGGGACTCGCTTATCCCTTGAAGGTCAAGGGCTTTATGTTCCATATGAGCACACCACAACCTCAGCTGATCTGTCACAAAGCGTTCAGCCCGTCGTTCTCGGAACATCAGGCACGAAAACGATTCCGTTGCTCCGTTTGAGATGGCCCGACGGCGTCATGCAGTGCGAGCTGAACGTGCCCACGGATCAGCGCCTGGCTCTGGCTGAAAATAATCGCAAAACGGGCAGTTGCCCTGTCCTGTTCACCTGGAACGGCGAAAAGTTCGTCTGTCTGGGCGATTTTCTGGGCGGTGGTGGACTTGGATATCTCGTAGCACCCAATGTTTACAGCCAGCCCGACCGCGACGAAGCCTTGCTGATCAGTTCCGACCAATTAAAGCCTGAAAATGGCTCGTTTCGGCTCTCGATCACAGAACCGATGGACGAAGTGGCCTATATCGACCACTTAATGCTGGATGTGGTCGACTCGCCTCCTGGACTCAACATTGGCCTTGATGAGCGTTTCAGTCCCGGCACAAATCGCCCCACCGGCGCATTGCGGGCTTGGAAAAAGCGGTTTAATCCATTACAGGCCAACGATCTGAAGGGCCGAGATCTGACCGATATCCTGTCTAAGTTTGACCGACGCACAAGCGATGGATTCAATCGCCGGATCGGCTGGACAGGCTATGCCGAAGATCATGGCGTGGAATTGCATTTCGGAGAGCAGTTGAAATCGTTGAAACCAACCGACAGACTGATCCTTGGTTTGGCTGGATGGGTGGAATATCCCTATTCTCAAACAAATTATGCCGCCGCTTCGAGTGGGTTGGAATTGAAACCGCCGGTCCTGGAAATTCAGGAAAAAGATGGCTCGTGGAAGGTCCTGGAAGCAGATCCTGGATACCCGGCTGGGCTTCCTCGTCTGACAACACTGGAGCTGACCGGTAAACTGCCACTCGATCGGCCGTTGAATCTCCGGCTTCGAACGAATATGGAATGTTATTACGACGAAGCCTTTCTGGCTATTCTGGAACCAGAATCAAGTCAACAGTTGCAATTGCATAAAATTCCAGTCGCAAGGGCTCAACTTGGCTG
>CAMBZY010000237.1 GCA_945872325.1 Candidatus Kuenenia stuttgartensis
TTTGGGTGGTGAATTTGTAGATCCGCTTCTCTAAGTCCGACAATTCATGGATAAGGGTCCCTCGACATGTTCAGAAGCCATCAGATTCCAGGGCGGTTGAGCCTGATCTTTCAGGCCTTGGTTATTGGCGCTATCGTTTCGACAAGTTCAAGCTCATCGACCGCTCAAGTTTTGAATCAAGGTCCTGAGTTTGTGCGCGGCCGATACATCGTAATTTTTCACGATCAGCCTGAAATTGCTCAAAGAACCGTTTCTGAGATGGCGGTTTCAAAAGGCATGAATGTGACGCATGTCTATGAGGGTGAAGATCATCCATTCGGATTTGCTGGCGAGCTTGATGATCATGCACTGGCTCGATTAAGGCTTGACCCACGCGTGGCTCATATTGAGCAGGACCAAATTGTTCGGGTTCATGCAAAGCCGATTGAAGTACCATCAAAAGCCGGCAAGTTTAACGATCAGGCAAGAACGCGAGGATTGATCGTCAGGCCGAAACCGAAGGCGATTCCCGTCGTTCCTCCGCAGACGATCTCGTGGGGTATGGTTCGCATCAATGCCGTGAACAGCTTCACAAAGTCTGGTGATGGTTCAGGTTCTGTAAACATTGATGTTGCTGTGATTGATACCGGGATCGATACGAAGCATCCGGATCTCAAGGTCATGGGTGGCCGCAATTTCACATCTGGTGGTTTTGGCAATTACGGCGACGGATATGGGCATGGGACGCATGTGGCAGGAATTATCGGAGCTTTGGATAACTCATTTGGAGTGGTAGGGGTTGCTCCCGGAGCACGCCTCTGGTCCGTGAGGGTCATGGATAACACAGGTACTGGCCTGATGTCGGGTGTGATTGCCGGTGTGAATTACGTCACGTCCATCGCAAAAACCATCGAAATTGCCAACATGAGTCTGGGTGGGAGTGAAAGCAAAGCCTTGAGCATGGCCATGGATAAAGCCATAGCGGCAGGGATCACGTTTGTGGTGGCATCAGGCAATGAATCCACCGACTGCCGAACCAGTAGCCCAGCCAATAGTTTAAACAAGGGCTTAATCACCGTTTCCGGGATGAATCAGGACGGAAGTTTTGCAAGCTACAGTAATTATGGCAAAAACTTCCTCGACGATTCTGGTAAAGATAATGGAGTCGATGTGATCGCTCCTGGCACGAATATTTACTCCACTTATAAGGCGGGTGGATATTCCACCTTGAGCGGATCGTCCATGGGCACGGCTCACGTGACGGGTGTGGCCGCACTTTGCAAGGTTGTAAACCCGAGCTTTAAGCCTGAACAAATCCGGAATTCCGTGATGAAGTCTGCCCCTGTCGGATTTCTTGGTTATAACGGTCTGGCTTTGTTTGGAATCACTCCGTGGAGCGCCACGATGGGCGATCCGGATGGATTTTATGAACCTCTGATCAATGCAGGGGCTTATTGACAACACGCAATCGACAAGCACTTACATGAAAAAAAACGGTAGACTTGCGTTGGCATAAGTCATTATGGTGCAAGGCGTATCGTCCGTGGTGCAAAACGAGATTGGTGATGGGTTGCTGATTCGAGCTGGATAGGCATAGTCAGGAATCTTGAAAAGTTTTGAACCTTTACCAGTTCTTGCATCGTTGTTCTTTCACGGGTTTGGATCATAGATGCACTGAGAGTTTTCGATAAAAAATTTCACGAGTGGTTGGATTTGATTCATCATGGGCTTACGGATATGTTTGACAATTACTTTGCATACGAAAGATTGTTTAAGTCATGTTGAAACACTATGATATCGCAACTCTTAAATACGTCCCAACCGATCGAGCGACCTACACATGAGCGAATTTCAAGAAGAGCCTGTTTTGAATATTCTGACCGACCCCAAGGTCTACCTGGTGGGTCAGCAGGTGACAGATGAGTCTGTGATCGCGGAATTTCTGAGCGATCACGAAGTGGAAAAGTGGACGACCGACACCGAAATGGGTGGCGAGAAACTGGTGGAAGTTGCTGGCCGACTGTGCTACATGAGCTTTGCCAAGCCAAGGCCAGGTGGGAATCATGCTTACATTCATCACATTCTGGAAGTGGGCCATGGGTCGGTTTTAGAGCACGCCATATTCAGTCTTGTGATCACAGGCGTATCCCGATCGCTCACCCACGAACTTGTCCGTCACCGTGCTGGTTTTGGTTATTCCCAACTATCGCAACGGTTTGTGGATGAATCGGATTGTTCGTTTGTCGAGCCAAAAGTGATTGCTGAGGATCCTGAGTTACATGCCATCTGGATCGAGTCGGTGAAGTCGGCGCAGGAATCTTACAAGAAATTGTCGGATGGGCTGGCAGCGAGAATGGCAGACATTGAGGATCGGACCCTCAGACGAAAGCGGGCTCGTGAAGCGGCCCGAAGTATTTTGCCGAACGCCACCGAGACGAAGATTTTTGTGACTGGTAATGCCCGAGCGCTACGTCACTTTGTCGAGATGAGAGGCTCGGAGCATGCCGATGCCGAGATCCGCCGACTGGCTGTGGCTGTTCTGAGAGTTCTGCAGGAAGCATCACCAAACTTATTTGGCGACTATGTTTTAACAGACCAGCCAGATGGTTCTGTGGCGATAGACACTCCGTTCAAGAAAGTCTGACCTGGATTGGCCTGACAGATTCTCCGTAGCGATTTTCAATACGGATAATCTTGGCACCCATCGGCCTCGTCAGGTAAGTTGCTATAAAGCGTTGTGTATCATGTCGCAACGCTTTAAAACCTCTTGAAATTAAAAAAGAATGATTTCTGAACAAGCTGTGCATGATGTTTAAAATCAACAGGCACCAGATTTGCGAATCCAACCAACAGCTTGATTCCAACTCATGGGCTACAACGCGGCAAAAGACCTTGATCACATGATTATATAAGGCATTATGACGATCGGGTATTTGGTTGCAATCCTTATTTGCGATTTAAACAAGTTGAAAATCGGGTAGCCTTTTAATAAAAGATCCATCATTAACAGTTATTAAGATTATGGAAATGATATACTTGTGTTGTTGCATGTTAGAGGATAGCTTTTTGGACTTCCAGGCAATAACGTGGTTGAAGTTGAGCGATCTCTGGTCAGCTTGATCACCAGCGTGGAAGTTAACGTAACGAAAAGTTAGATAACCCGAATTCAGGGGATCACAGAAATGCGATTAAAAGTCGCCACGGTTGTAGCATTTACAGGCGTTTTGGTCGCCCAGATTTCTGCCGCAAACGCGGCTGTAATCTACTCCAATCTGGGCACCCCAGATTCGACTACCAGTGTAGCCATTGGCTACAACAGTTCAGTCAACACCAACGTCAAATATGCTCAAGGCTTTACCACAGGCACTGGCGTGTATTTGCTCAATTCGGTGGATCTGGCGTTGGGAGTGACAGGGTTTGGCAACGGTTCGCCGCTGCTTCAAATCTTTTCGGATAACTCCGGGAAGCCTGGCACGGATTTAGCCGCCACATTCACAAACCCGACATTCGGGGCCCAGGCCGTTTACAACCTGAACTTGGCCACACCGTTTTCGTTGTCGGCCACGACCAGTTACTGGATTGTTCTGTCTGACACAACCTCCGCCAGCCAGACCAAGTTTAACTGGTACTATTCAGACGCTTTCACGCAACCAACAGCCCAGAACGGTTCTGGTCTGACATATTTGGCTGGTGCAAGGTCAATGAATGGTGGTACCACCTGGGCGACCAATGATGCGTTTGCCCTGACTGCCATCACGCTCAATGCCACAACTGTACCCGAGCCATCGACTTATGCTCTGGCTGCCATAGCCTCGAGTATTATGGTCGTTGTAGGACGTCGTCGCAAATCCACAATTGCCTGATCAGTCGTTCCGGATTTCGCTGTCAGTCTCGTCTTGATGAGACTGACAGTAGATCTTGGTATCCATCAGGATCATTTATTTTGCAATTTACCGAGCCGAACTGCCTTGAGAAGTTAATTTCAAAGCGGATGTCCTTTGGTTCGTGAAGTGTGGGTGTTGATTTTCAATTACTTCGAGCCAAGCTGACGAATATAAGCGATCAGGTCAGCGAAGTCCTGGGGATTCAGGCCCTGCTCAAGCCCTTCAGGCATCAGCGATTGGCCTGTGGATCGAACTTCGTCCACCTGGCTCTTGGAAACAGTTTCCATCACGCCCTCAGCACGCTTTAGAACAAGGCTGTTGGTCGATTCCGAGGCGATCAGGCCAGTCAAAATTCGTCCGTCCTTCATGGCCACGCTATAATTCACGTATTGCGGAGCGATCTCGCGATTAGGTTCCAGAATGTGGCCTAAAAGATCCGCTGGGCTTCGTGAAATCACCGTGATCAGATTCGGGCCAACCTCCGCACCAATCGTCGATGTACCCGCCTTATGGCAGGTAGCACATGCTTTTTTGAAGACATTTTCACCCGCCTGAACCTTGCCAGCAAGGGTTATGGCAGGAGCATAGTTTTTCAGAACCTGGTCTCGTGAAACGCTTGGCAATGATCCAAATACGGACTTCGCCCGGCCTGCAATCCGCGAATCCTTCGATTCCAGCAATTGTTTGCGACGAGCCATATCCAGTTCTGTGGGCGATATGGTACCGGCTTCCATGGCATCCATCAGGCTGGTCAATCTGTCGGCTCTGGTGACTAAAGCCTCGACCACTTCACGGCGCTGGGTTGGACCAAGGTCTGACCAGTGCGAAATCAGCCGGTCAGCCACCTTCGCTGTATTTGAGCTTGAAAGTGCTTGTACAGCAGCCATTTGAATAGCAAATGAGTTCTTGTTCGAAAGCATCGAATCGCAAGCCTCTGCAAAGGCTTCAGCCGACCCCAATCGGGCCAAACGCAGGGCACTCATCCGTGCTGATGTTGGTGCCGTCGTATCTTTCATGGTCGACAGGGCAGATTCGATCCGTTTCTGAAGGATCGGCTTCATCTCTGCTGGGATGATGGCATCCAGATTCTTCCCAGTGCGTTCAGCACCTACGGAAAGTCCATTGAGAACAGAGTTTGCAACGACTGACTCATATTCTGCCGAAAACGCCAGTTTCAGAATTCCAGCCAGTCCTGCTTGATCCCCGCGTGCAGCGATCAATGCTGCTAACTGCTCCGCCCAGTTTGACTTATTGGACTCCGAAGAGGCACTTTTCAGAACAGCTTCAAGAAACGATAGTTCGCGACCATTGAGTGAGGTCAAAATCGCGGCCTTGGTCCAGGTATCGTCGTTTGCCAGCTTGGAGAGACCAGCCACAGCAGAATCGCCAGGCAATTCACCAAGCGAAAAGGCGACTTGAAGTTGCACAAAGCCATCCTTGTCGTCAGCCAGTTTTAGAAGTGCTTGAGCCACTTGAGGATCCGACTTCAAGAACGGCTCACTCAGCTTAGCAGCCTGTTCACGAATCCCGGAGTTCTCATGCGTAAAGGCGGGCAAAAGTGTGGCTGGTTTGAGTTGACCAAGAGACGCCAGTGTCCACAGTGCGTGAACCCGGCCCAGGTCGGATTTGGAGGTTGTGGCCATATTCTCCAAAGCTGGAACGACCGAAATATCGGCCCTTTCGAGGATAAGACGCTGAGCTGTTTCACGCCACCAAGAGTCGGGAT
>CAMBZY010000238.1 GCA_945872325.1 Candidatus Kuenenia stuttgartensis
TGTTTGGCTCGACGAAACCGGGGATCGGCTGCAAATCCAATTTGCTCGACAGATTCAACGAACTTCCTGACCCGACCCTCCTGAACAATGCGCAGCAAGCCTTCGTGAAGCTCAACCACTAGCCCGCCTGTCGTAAAAGTCCCACAAAACACGAGTGTCTTTGCATTTTGGGCGATATTGACAAACCCACCGAAACCCGCCAGCCTGTCTCCAAATTTTGAGACATTGACATTCCCAAACCGATCAATCTGGGCGGCTCCAAGGGCTGCATAATCGAGTCCTCCTCCATCATAAAAATCGAATTGGGCAGGTTGATCAACAATGGCTTCGGGATATCGCGACGCCCCAAAACTCAGCCCGCCTGCTGGAACTCCTCCAATTGGACCACTTTCCAACGTCAGTGTGCATTGATTCAAGATCCCGCGTTCAGCCGCAATTCGGGCAATTCCCTCAGGCATCCCAATCCCAAGATTCGCAACGGCCCCGTTCGCAAGCTCATCGCAAGCCCGGGCTGCAATGACAAATCGCTCATCCCAAGGCATGGGAACCTGTGCAATTGTATCTGAATCGGCTGCTGAACGTGCTTGTGAATAGGCTGGGTTGAAGGCTTCGGCAAAGGTTTGCTCGTGTTCATGCGGCTGAGCCACCACAATGCGATCCACCAAAATGCCGGGCACTCGCACGGATTGGGGCGGGGCAGGGCCATCCAGTAAACGGAGAACCTGGGCGATTACCATTCCTCCCTGATTGCGGACAGCCTGCGCGATAGGCAGGACCTCTCCCAGAATCGCTTCATCGTCCATAATCAAACCGCCGTTGCTATCGGCAGCCGTGGCACGAATGAATCCGACATGGACAGGGAACGACTTGTACCAAAGCCACGTGCGGCCATCGAGCTGGATGCGTTCCACAAGCGGCTCGACAGTCATTGCATTAAGCCGTCCGCCGGATTGTTCAGGGTCGGCAAAAGTACCAAGACCTACATGCGTAATACATCCTGGTCGGCCGGCGGCGATATCTCTCAGGAGTTGGCAAATCACTCCCTGGGGCAGATTATAGGCTTCCACCTGATTCCCGACAGCCATTTTACCAAGCTGTGGAATCAGCCCCCAGTGCCCTCCAATCACGCGCTTCACCAACCCTTGATGAGCCAGATGATTCAGTCCACGCGAGCGGCCATCGCCTTGCCCTGCCGCATAAACCAGTGTCAAATCACGTGGTTTGGCCGTTTCCAGAAACCGCTTTTCAAGAGCGCTGGTTAAAGCCTCGGGGTGCGCGGCTCCGACAAACCCTCCGCACACCACGGTGGAGCCGTCGGCAATGGCCTCTATAGCTTGCCGGGCCGTACAGATCTTCCTGTCCCTGGGGAAACTCATCCCATCCAGCCTCCGTTGACATGCAATGTCTGTCCTGTGATGTAATCCGCCAACGGACTACACAGGAATAAAATGGCATTTGCAATGTCTTCCGGCGCACCAAAACGTCCCAATGGAATTTGAGTCATCATTTGCTCGCGTGCAGTTTCGGGAATGGATTTACCCATCTCTGTGAGGACAACACCCGGAGCAACGGCATTCACCGTGATTTGACGACTTGCCAGCTCTTTGCTCAAAACCTTGGTCAAGCCAATCACTCCCGCTTTTGATGCGGAGTAGTTTGCCTGCCCAAAAAAACCGACAACAGCGCTGATGGAAGCCATGTTCACGATCCGGCCTCCGTGATTCATCACATGTGCGGCAGCTTTACACATACGAAAAACGCCTGTCAGGTTAGTCTCAATCACATCCTCCCAGTCGTCCATCTGCATTTTTTTCATCGTTTTGTCACGCAGAACAGCCGCGTTATTGATCAGGATATCAAGCGATCCGAACGAATTCACGGCGGATTCGACCAATAATGCAACTTGTTCGTCGTTCCGAATATCGGCAGGAACTGCTATCGCCCGCTCGCCCAATAATGCAACCAGTTGCTCTGCCTGAGCGGCATGGATTCCGTTCGGGTCAGGAAAATAATTGATCACAACATTTGCCCCAGCTCGATGCAAGGCTGTTGCAGTCGCTAGACCAAGCCCCTGAGATGCACCTGTGATGATGGAGGTTTTTCCAGCCAGATCAATACGAATCATTTTAATCCAGATCTTTTATTCTGATGGGGAGAGTTAAGTGCAGGTTGAGAGACAAATCGCTTCAGTTCGCTCGAAATTGGATTTGTCGTCAGGCAAGAATTAGACATCCAGTGTTGACACATCCAGAGATCAAGCTCTCGCAAATGTCGATTCACGGGTGGGCTGGTAACGGATGTCCAGATAGGGGGTTGGCAAACGCTTCTGGCCTCTCCCCAGCGAACGCACGGCTGCTTCCACAAGCCCGCTCGTCAAAAGCGTACGCTCGATTGGATAAGGCGACTTATGATTCACGAAAGTTTCCTCAGCCTTCGACATTAACGAAGCCGAGTAGACAACATTCGGATTCGGAGGCAGGTGGAACAGGGTGGATAGTGGCTCATCCTGATTCTTGAGCTTGGCAGCGAATGTGAAATCACCAACCAGTCCATTCATCAGCAGCATGGTGGCCTTTGTGCCGTCGTTGTAATCAAATCGATATGCAATCGGATCCTTGACCCACTCGCGCATCTGGGCCGATGTCGGGAACCGGTCGCTGAACGACTCAGGCTGGGCCAGCGTATGACTGCGTGTCAGGCACGCTTCAAAAAGCCGGGGATTCCAACCGCCTTTTTCCCAACTGCCTGTTTCCATAGCCTTCCAGACAGCTTCGCCCCTGAGAGCCTGCATGGAGGCCACGCCCGTCTCTCCACCTCGCCTGCGCTCCGCCATGCATTGAATCACCTCGAGTGCATGAAAGTCGTAACTGTCAATCCCACCGATGGCAACGGACATCATCTCATCAACCTCTTGCCCAAGTGGCATTTCAATCGCGGGCATCCTCCATGTGACGGGTAACGATGAACCCGCACAGAATGCGAAATTCAATTCGCGAGAGATTTCGACCATCTCTTTGGCCCACTCCCATTTCCAGGAGAGATGCTTGTCATTAAACACAGGCGCGGTTTTGCCATCCTTACGATAGACATCTGTCACCTGTTTAAAGAATTCATATCGCGGATATTTCGTTTGTTCGAATTCAGTTTTCGGATAATCTCCGTGCTCGCCAATAATGAGCACGGCATCGACAGCCATTTTATCGCCTCCACACCGCAAAGCCTCTGCAATTGAGGGATAAATCTTAAACCCAAATTCTGAGGATCGCTTGCGAGCCAGATCCTTCTCCGGGAACTGATCCACATATGCCGAGACGACATCAAACGCAGGTCGATGCCAGCGTCCGTTGATCGGATAACCGACAAGAAACCGCTCAGCCATATGCCAGGCATGCGAATGATATCGCCATTCTGTTGTGATCACTGCCAATTTTTTACGAGGAGTTTGCGCTAATTCTTCTGCATGAATTTCAGGCAGGAATAGGCTGCCAGAGCTGGTTGCGGCAAGTGTTCCGAGAAAATCCCTGCGATTGAAAATCATCCGAAAAGCTCCTTGATGGGTGATCCCGAAGTGATGGGCACAGGCCGTCCGCTGGCGTCATTATAAGCAGTATCGAGAGGAATTCCGAGCAAATGATAAATCGTGGCCAAAAGATCCTGAGGTGTCACCAGCCGCTGGGCCACTGCACCTCCCCATTTCTCGCTCGAGCCCACAACGCGGCCGCCTTCAATGCCTCCACCCGCCAGGAGTACGCTAAAACAATCCGCCCAGTGGTCGCGCCCGGCATTCCCATTCATCCGCGGAGTCCGCCCAAATTCGCCGACACAATAGACAATCACGTCATCAAGCATCCCACGTTCGTCAAGATCTTGAACCAATGCGGCAATCGCACGATCCAGCGGTGGTAAGTGCTCGTCAAGCCCTTTTACAATGTCGTTATGATGATCCCAGTTACCGGTATTGATATTCACGCATCTGGCACCAGCCTCGACCAATCGCCGTGCCAGCAATGCGCTCTGGCCATAGCGATGCCTGCCGTATCTGTCTCGCAAAGCCGCTGATTCCAGACCCATATCAAAAGCCTTTCGCATCTCCTCGCCTGAAACCATCTCCAGAGCCTGCGATTTGAAGGTATCAAGCCCTTCCATCACGCCACTTTCGAAAATATCCCGCCGCATAAGATCGAACGTTTTCACAAGATTGCGACGGGAATCGACACTTTTCGATGTCAGACCGCTGGGAAGCGAGAGGTTCGGGACCTTGAAATCGGCAGCATTTGGATCCGCCCCAACTTCGAATGGATTATAGGCTTTACCAAGGTAAACAGCACCCTGATAGCCAAATGCTTCGGATTTGGGGATCGTCACATAAGCCGGCATGGGTGGCTTGAGAGGGCCCATGGATTTTGAAATTACGGAGCCGAAAGAAGGCTTCTGGGCTGCATTTCGTGCCAAAGTCGGTCCAAAGTGCCCGGTCAGCATCCAGTGAGCGGAAGGGGCGTGAATCCCGTTTTCATGATGCACGGAACGAACCACCGACAACTTATGCATCACCTTCGCCTGCCTGGCAAGCCGCTCACCAAGCTGAACACCCGGCACCGAGGTTGCGATCGGCTTATAGTTTCCACGATACTCCGCAGGTGCATCAGGCTTGAGATCATAGGTATCCTGCTGGCCGATACCTCCATCGGTCCAGAAGACGATGATCGACTTCTTGCTCGCAGATTTCCCAAACTCCGACGCTCGCGATTCACGCCTCAAAAGTTCGGAAAGCGTCAGCCCCAGTCCGGGCACTCCGATTTGCATAAAGTTACGACGGGTCAGGCCTTCGCAGTTCTGAAATGACTTGCCATTCATGTGCAGCATGGACAAAAGCCTCAATGATTGAACAGAAATTCGTTTGTCGCCATCAGCGACCAAAGCAAAGTCCGACAGGCTTCCACAAGATCCGGCTCAGATTTCAAGAAATCCGCAGCAGCCTTTAATTCCTGATCACGGGGCGGCCGTGCCAGGACTCGCAAGAATGCCTCCGTGACACGTTCCTCAGCAGATTTTTTGCCGCTGGAAAGCCGCTTGGCATATCCCGTCTCAGCCGTCAGCTTCCTCTGAATTTCAGACGAGTTCACAAGCTCCAGAGCCTGGTGGAGGGCAGGGGCATCCACTCGCTCACATTCACACGCCGTCATGCGTGCTGGTCGGCCGAATACGTCTAGAAATTGTGCCGCCACATTTTCGTCTGGCAAATCAATCGACCGAGTGCCGGGCGGCAAGCCCGGAAAATCTGTCGGCACGTCGAGAATCTGGCTGATTCCATCCAGCAATGTCTCCGCAGTCAACCGCCGCACATAAAACCGCGAGAAAGCCTGTGTGTCACCTGAATTCCAGTCGTTTGGTGCTGACGCAAGTCCATAGGCATAACTGGTGGTGATCATACGAATGAGCTGTTTGATATCATAGCCGCTCGCTGTAAATTCCGTTGCAAGTGCTTCCAGAAGCAACGGATTGCTGGGAGGATTCGTGCTGCGAGAGTCGTCCAGAGGATGCACAATTCCCCTGCCCATGAAGTGCGACCACATTCGATTCGCCA
>CAMBZY010000239.1 GCA_945872325.1 Candidatus Kuenenia stuttgartensis
CGCTGAACGAGGCTTCGCGAAATCCACCGAGTTCGGTCGGTTCGATCTCAAGGGTTTCGAACTTCCAGCCCTTGATTTCACAATATCGGCGATACATGTCGAAAAGGACACGGACGAAGAGGGCGGCTTCGTCTCCACCGGTGCCGGCCCGAATTTCGATGATCAGGGCGCCGTTACGATCGGCCCCAACCTGGGCATCGTAGACCAGATTTCTGAGGGTCGCGATGGCTTCTTCCTGCTTGCCCCTGAGTTCTTCAATTTCCTGCTGGGCATACTCTCGAAGTTCTGAATCCACTTCAGCGGCGGCCATGGCTTCGGCTTCGGCAATTCGGCTGTTGATTTCGAGATAACGACCATAAGGCACGGCCAAACGGGCTAACGCGCCACGTTCGCGTGCGAGGGTGGTAATTTTGGCAGGATCGGTGGCGTTGACAGGGTCAGCAAGAGCGGCATCAAGTTCATTAAAGCGTCGCCAGTCGGCTTGGAGCCGATCCAGAATCGTCGCAGGCTCTTTCGCTTTTTCAATCCCTTTTGCCATAATCCCGAGTCGCCAGGCTTATTTTCCGTAAAGGCTTTGATCCATAGACAAACTGATCGAAATCAAGTCATTGGACAGCGGTGTCAGACAGTGGCTGTAAACCAAAAAACAGGCCGCACTTGTACAAGGCGACCTGTTTCTGTGATCGAAGTATCGAGGCGTTCAGGTTTGAACCAACCTGAGATGCCGGGATTCGATTTATTCGCTGGCTGGGGCTGTACCAGCGGCAGCGGCGGCCTCGTCGGCCTTCTTCTTTTTTGAACCGTAGTTGTTGCCGAATCGCTTGTTGAAGCGGTCGATACGTCCGGCGGCATCCAGGAAGCGGTTGCCTGCACCGGTGTAGAACGGGTGGCTGGCCGAAGAAACGTCGAGAACGAACAGTGGATATTCGTTGCCGTCTTCCCAAGTCGTCTTCTGGTTGGTACGAACCGTAGACTTGGTCAGGAAGCGGAAGCCGCATGAGGTGTCCGAAAACACAACTTCGCGGTAGTTCGGGTGGATGCCTTTTTTCATGGTTCGGCCAGGTCTATTGATATTGATAGTTGTCACAGGCGACGCGGAGGCAACAGTGCCCCTGAACATCATCCAGCTTTTTTCTTCGCCGCTCTGGTTGAAGACAATTAGTATATCGTCAGTTCGATCCGAATGCCAGTCCTTTTTGTCATCAGGGCCGAGCTTTTTTGAATCAGGCCAAGATGGTCTCGTGATTTTGAGGGCTGGCAGAACGTCGTCATTTTGCGGCTAACCTCAGTTCTCAAAATATGATCCAACAAAAAGAGCGTAGCCAGACTGGCCACGCTCTTTTCAATTTCTTTTCGCAACTATTGCGGAGACCAGTCGCCAGAGTTATCGGATCAAACGACGGGCTTTGGCGATGGCCGACGTTTTGAGGATGGTGTTACCGAACGGGACAGCCGTCAAGAAATTCGATGGTTTGCCAACATTGGCACCATCGAGTGGGGTACCAGTTGACGAAACGAGTCCCGTCGTGGTCACACCCAGAACGGTCATCCGAATCTGACGCGAGTTAATCGTATGAGGCTGATAAGGGGTCACCAGTACAGAGTTCGTTGTTGCATTATAAACGGCAGACTGTGCTCCCACCGTTCTATCGTCGGCTGTTCCGAACTTATTGTCTTTGCCAGGCAAAGTAAAATAATAGTTCGAAGCATTCGCAACGGAAGTACCGTTCATCGGCTGATCAAATGTCAGACGAACGTTGATACGACGCCCGCTAGTCACTCTTTGAACAGTTGTGACATGCGGAGCAGGGCCTGGAACAACCGGGGCTGGAGGAACAACAATTGGTGGATCCACCGGTACAACGGGTGGGTCCACAGGAGGAGGTTCAATGTTGGAGCCACCACCACCACCGCCGCCGCCGGTTGGAGCGGCAGTAACGGTGAGATTCGCGGAAGCCTGGTTATTGGCAGGCTGGATATCCGTCTCATTCAGAGTCACGGAGCTACCCAGAGCGAAAGTGCCAGTCTGTGTCGCTGTCATGATGACGGTGACTACCTGCGATTCGCCTACAAGCAAGCCAGCGTAATTTGAAGTGACGACGTTATTCTGAATGGTCAAGCCGGCTGGCGATGTGGATGTGATGGTGAAACCGTTTGGAATCACGATGGTTACAACGACATCAGTGGCGTTGCTTGTACCTTGATTTACGACCGTGGTGGTGACAGTTGTGGAATTATTGATCACCACAGAGGCTGGACTGGCGCTTATTGAAATCGCAAGATCTGTTGGGGCCGGTGTGACTCGTACAAATCCACTGATTTCCGACGTGTTCCCTTTGGTATCGCTGGCAATTGCCGTCACTTTTTCATTCAGATCAAGCCGGCGATTTGTGACGAATTTAAAGTTGGCCACACCATCAACATCGGTGGTCACAGTGATATAGCCAAGATAAGTTCTGCCTTGAGCAGGATTCAGATTCTGGCTGACCGGATTGGTGTAAACCTGAATTGAGAGAGTGGTGCTGGCCGCCCCCTGATAATTTCCGAGAATAGTGGTGTTTGTTGCACTCGACTGGGCGGAAGTCAGGTTCGGATAGTTGATGTTTTCGTTTGCACCACGATCCGAATCGTCTTCGTCGTTAGGTGTCGATCCATCATAATTCAGGTCAATTCCGAGCTTGACGTTGTTGTCATATTCGTTGGCGTAAAGGGCGTTGAAATTACCAGATACCACAGCCACTCCGGTATCACCATTACTGGCGATAAAGTTTTGCTGAATCAGGCTCCCCGAGGCATTGTCGCCAATCGTGACACCGTTGCCTTTATTACCGAGATTGACTTCAAGGCCCTGAATGTCGATCCGCGAGAATCCGATGACATTATTGATCACCTGATTCGTGAATGGAGGTGGAGAAATTGTCGAATTACCAGGCTGAGGGCCCCAGATCACCACCCCGTCGCGACCATTGGCGGCGATGATGTTTTGACCGCTGGGATTGGTCAGGAATTCGCCTGGCTGAACTGGAGGAACGGGAGGGGCAGGGAATGGGTTTGGGTTGGGCTGAGTCGGGGTTGCGACACCCACCAGAATGTTGGTGGAATTTGTCAGATTAATACCATCCTGACCATTTGGCATGGCATGGAGACCTGTACGATCCACACCAATTTTATTGCCTTGAATTGCCCCGCCCGTGACATTCACGAAGACAATCCCGCTCGAATCATTTCCAGAAATGATATTTTTATCGGAATCATCCGTCCCGCCGATTTGAATATTGCCGCTATTGCGGGCAACGATCCCGGCAGAGCAGTTCTTCATGGCCGTAATGCCATCGAAATCAGCGCCGATATGTGAGCCTTGAATCACAACGTTATTGGAATCGACGATTTCAATACCTGAGCCTGTGAATCCACCAATCGCCAGGCCTTTAATTGTTGTGGTAGACGATGCTGCAATGGAACCGGTGTTAATCAAAAGTCCATAGGCATTTGGTGTGGGCGTAAAGTAAAAAGGCGATGTTGTGCTGATGTCACCAAGATATTGACCGTTGATTTGAATCACCGGAGTGAGTTCGGACGGGTTAAATCCAGGTTGGCTGGTTCCGTCAATCAGGACAAAATCGGTAATGGCAGGGAGCGGAATATTGGAGGTGATATTAATGGTCTGGCGGCCGCCGGAGCCGAGATCAAAATTAATGGTATCGAAGCCGGGATTATCGTTGGCTTGAACAATAGCCCAGGCGAGAGTATTCGGGGTGGTTTCATCGCTACCGAAATCCGATACGGTAAACGCCGCAAGTAACTGCTTCTGTTCAAGCGACTCAACTGCCCCACGCCACTGGTGGCGGGCTCTGCGTGCAGTTTGGCTGGAAGTCCTGGACCAAGATTCGGTTCGATAGTTCATCGGTCTCGTCGCTCCCGGTTCATAACCGCGAATTCGGGCGGTTACTGGAATACTTGTGCGTGTTTATGGCTCTTCACCACGTTATTCTCCTCCTTGCTCATACCCATTCAATCGCGGCGCGCATTCCCTGCACATTCTTAAGAACAACTTACCCCATTGTTCCATTTTGTCAAAATCGCACGCCTTGGATTGAGAATGCATCATTGCATGCATGCATTCTATCGTTTCAGGGAATCGGGTGTCAAGTCTGCGAAATCGGAAGTCTCACGCCACTCGGACTTCTTCAGGGAATTTCGTCTCAATCACCTTATATAGGATGAATCTAAGTGTGGTCGATATCCTGTCGTTGCTCCAGGCTCGTTTGATCAGGACCTATCCGGTCATATTGGTTTCTGGAAGTTGCTGAATACTACGCCATAATGAATGGTAAAGCATTATATGAAAAGCATATGTGTTGATTTGAGTAGCGGCTTCATTGCTCCGGGTTTTGCCCCAAAGAGGCAAGTCGTAAACCTTAAAACCGTTAAAACGGGTTGTAGTAGATACTCATGCGAAGTTTTCGCCAAAAATCGCTTCGTCACTTTCCAAAGCAACCATGGATCAGACTGGTGCCCGGGTGAAATATTTTGAAAAATGGGTTCAAGATTTTGCGAATCCTTGGTCGATGATGAAAAATTGGCTTGTCAATTTCTGAGAATTTGTTACGTTTCCCGCCATAGTGCGATTCCATCCGGAGTCGTTTTCATGATCCGTGGCGGCAAGGAGGCTTCCATGAGCGTCTCAAAACGTTCGACTGACAATTCTGTGGTTCGCTGGATCCTGCCTGCCGGTGGCCTGGCCATGGCTGCCCTTGGTGCAGGTGTTTTTTGGTTCGGGCGTGCTGAAAAGCCGAAAGCATCGGCCAAGGCTCCTGTTGCGATCGCTCAGCCTGCGGTTGCTGCAACCACTCAAAAAAATCTTGAAACCGTTTCCCTTGATGGACTTGCGGATCTGATCCGCAAAGGGCAGGTCTCGGCTCTTGGAATGGCTTATCAGCGGTCCATGGAAATGCCAAATCGCCCTGAAGTCACTCCGCCTGCTCCGACTACGGCCGATATCGCCAGTTGGAAACGCGTGATGCAGGCCACTTCCGAATCCGTCGGTTCATTCGAGCCTGAGGCTCGTAAAATTGCTATGAAAATGGCGGGCCGGATGCTCGTTCTGCTGGGCCGCGACAACGTGGCTGCCACATGGTCCGACCTGCTCGATCCCGTGCGAGAAACGCTTGCCAAAGGCACCACCGACAAAGAATGCGAAGTGCGTGCTGCCGCAATCGACCAAGTTGCTGTCGTCTGGAACTGGGTTCCCGGGCGCGACATTTTTACCGTCGAACGCAACACTCTGGCTGCCTGGAAGGGCGGGATGCTGCAACTGGTCCAACCGTTCCTGAAAGATAAAGAAATTCCGGCCCGATTGGCTGCCATGCGTTGCCTTTCCACTCTGCCGATCGATCAGGCAGCAGCGCCGGCTCTGGAACTGATGAAGGATAAAGAGCCGTTTGTCAGGGCTGAAGTGATCCGCTATTTCGCTCTCAGATCAGGCATGATTTCTGACGAACAACTACTCGGCCTGCTTTACGACGATCAGCAAGTGGTGCGTGG
>CAMBZY010000240.1 GCA_945872325.1 Candidatus Kuenenia stuttgartensis
CTTCAAGCCAGCTTCAGTATCAGTCAGGGGAGTTCTCTGGCCGGCACGGCGGCTTATATGGCGCCTGAGCAAGTCAATGGTGAACATGGGCTGACCACTTCGGTGGACATCCATGCCCTTGGGTCGATCCTTTATGAATTGCTGACGGGACAGCCACCGTTTGGGAAAGGCGAGTGGCTTGTGACCATCCAGCGAGTGCGTGACGATACGGCTCCCAGTATGTTGAGGGCCCGGCCTGACCTGCCGCGCGATCTGGAGATGATCGTACTTCGATGTCTGGAAAAGCATCCTCAGAACCGTTACCCATCCGCCTTCAATTTGGCCGAGGATTTGACCCGCTTTCTCGATGGAGAGCCTCTGGTTGCGAATCGGCGGAGCCGGATGGCCGACCTTTCGAGGGTTTTGGCGCGACGTCGGGATACGCTCTCCATGTCATCCTGGCCCGGCTGTTTCGTGGCCGCCACATCGCTGATCAGCACTCAGCTTGCCGTGCAGGCCATCGTCCTTTCAGGAGTCAATCCGTGGTGGGCTTATGTGGCGTTTGGGGTTCACTTTGTGGGCTGGATTGGGCTTTATTGGAGATTTCTGGTGATGCGATCGCACGTTTTGAGCCCGGTTGAACGGCTCAGCGCAGCACTCCAGCTTGGCACGATGGTCGCCTGTTTCTCACTCATACCAGCGCACATCTATTTGCACGGAAGTGACTTGCTGCCGATTTATGGGCCACTGACAACCGTTTTCGGGATCGGTATTTTCGCACATGGGGCCACGCACTGGGGCCGCCTTTACCTGGCGGGCCTCTACCTGATGGGCGTGGCATGCCTGTTGCCGATCATCCCGACGACATACTGGCCAGCGGCTCATGCAGGATTTCATGGAGGAGCCTTGATCTGGATGGGTTTTCGACTACGAACTTTCGACAAGGAGTCTCAAAAAGGCTTACCCAGCCGACCAGAAAAGTAGGGTGGGGTGAAGTCCACCTTCTTCTAAGGTGAATCGTCAATGATCGAGATAAATCCTTTTGTGGCAGGTTTATAAATCGCCGTCTTGCCTGCGATAGGCTTTTCAGTCAGACGGTTCGATACATTCACAGGGAATTCTGGTAGAATTCGTGCAGACTTTTGACATGTCGATGATGCATGTTCGTCGAGTTGATCCGCTGCAATACTGGGCCTGGAATGATTCCGATCTTGTTCTCATCCTACCGGATATTCACACTTTACGGCACATGTGCTGTGCGAGTTCATGCCCTTGCACCAGCCATCGGCCTTTGGGCACTGGTTCTGTCAGGCAATTCACAGGTTCTGCTTTTTTGGGCAAGCCTTTGGTTGGCCGCACTGACTCACGCATTTGGACATTTATTTTGCTCCAGATATTTTTACCAGACTCCTCAGTTCATCACGCTTTATCCATTCCATTCCACATTCAGGCTCGATTATCCTCCGGCGAGTCGAAAAATCGACCTGGCGATCACCGCCGCCGGGCCATCTTTGAATCTGATGATTGGGGGATTGCTCTACTTGTTCAGCCAAAGTTCGGGTGAAACAGAGTTCCCGCACTGGTCGGCACAACTGGCACGCCTGCAAATCACCTATGGCTTGATCACAATCCTGCCGATGTATCCACTGGATGGGTCAAGATTAATGCGGCTTGGGCTCCAGTTTCGCAACAGTTTGGAGCGAGCTCAAGAAATCGCCAATTTTCTGGGCCAAACAATGGCTGCAACGATTGTGCTCTGGTCGTTTTATCAAGGTTTTTACAAGCTCGGATTCATCGGCATCATTTTCTATGTGGTTGGCCGGTTCTCGAACTTTTTTCAAAGGATCATCCGTCACTCGAATGCCTCTGAAATCGCAGAAGAAATGGAGCTTGAAGAGGATTGGGAGGACGGCGACGCGCCGATCACCATGACCATGACGCAAGACGGTGTCTGGGAACAGCTTGAGCGAGAGCCGAGTACGGAGTCGCGGATGTTTTTCTGATTCTTTTTTTTGATCGTTCCATCCGTCCACAAAAAAAAACGACAGGCGTAAAGCCCATCGTTTTGATGCAGATCAAGAATTGTTAACAAGCCTGGACTCAGATCCCAGCGGCTTTACGCAGGCTGTCGACGTGATCTGTGTGTTCCCAGGTGAACTCTGATTCGCCACGACCGAAGTGACCGCCAGAAGCGGACTTCTGATAGATTGGGCGACGCAGGTCGAGGTGTTCGCGAATGCCTTTAGGGGTCAGTTTGAATTCGTGCTTGACGATTTCAGAGATCTTCTCGTCGGAAATCACCCCTGTGCCTTCAGTTGAAACCAGTACGCTGACGGGTTCAGCAATACCGATGGCATAGGCCAATTGAACTTCGCAGCGTTTGGCCAGTCCAGCAGCCACAATGTTCTTGGCAACGTGGCGAGCCATGTATGCAGCTGAACGGTCCACTTTCGAAGGGTCTTTGCCAGAGAAAGCACCGCCACCGTGGCGACCGCGACCGCCGTAGGTGTCGACGATGATTTTACGGCCAGTCAGGCCACAGTCACCATCCGGGCCACCGACTTCGAAGCAGCCGGTCGGATTGATGTAAACCTTGATATCGTCTTCCCCAACAGCAGGTTCTGTCTCGCCGGCAGGTGGCATGACCACGAGCTTGCCTTTGATCAGGTCAGGGCGATCGGCTTCGAGAACGGGCTTGATCAGCTTGGCGAGAACTTCATGACGGGCTGCATCGCTGAAGTAATCTTCGCCATTTTTGATTTCTTTGACGCTGGGGTCGTGCTGGGTGGAGAGCACAACGGCTTTGATTCGGAGAGGGGTTCCGTCGGCCGTATACTCAACGGTCACCTGGCTTTTGGCGTCGGGGCGGGCCCATGCCAGAATGCCTTCGCGGCGCAGGCGGGCGTGTTCATTCACGAGCCTGTGCGAGATGGCGATCGGCAGAGGCATGAATTCAGGGGTTTCGTCGCAGGCGAAACCGAACATCATCCCTTGATCGCCGGCACCTTCTTTATCCACACCTTGGGAGATGTGCGGGCTTTGGGAGTGAATGTGGCAATCGACTTGGACGGTGGTGTCAGCGAACCGGATTTCCGGGTCGGTGTAGCCGATTTCTTTCACCACGTTGCGAACAATTTTGTCCACAGCTTCACGGGTCAAAGGGGCTTTTGTCGTAATCTCACCGGCAACAACGGCCAGATTGGTCGTAACCAATGTTTCGCAAGCCACGCGACTTGCAGGGTCGTGCGCCAGACAGAAGTCCAGAATCGCGTCGCTGACCTGGTCGGCGACTTTATCCGGATGGCCCATGGAAACAGATTCGCTGGTGAACAGATAACGGTTGGCCGTGGACACTTTGGAAGTCGCTCCGCTAGTCAAGGTCCAAAAATCAGATGCCGAATGCTCAAGAATGGCTCGAATGATCTATCCAAAGCCTGATCCTGATACATTGTCTACGAAGTGCTCCAATATACCCGACCGATGGGTACCACTGCAACCGTTTCGCAGCTTCAAACTCTCAATGTGTAACGAATACACCACATCGAGCACTATAAATGTTGCAGATTCTCATTCATCAAAATCATCGACTGGCCTGAGTCATCGACAATTTCACACAAGTCTGGCATAATCCACCTCAAGCAGTGAGATTGCTTACTTTCGATTAGATGATTCTGAATGTTTTCAGATGTTCACTAACCGCTAACCATTACCAGCAAGAGCAGAGGTCACCATTTGAACTCGTTATTTCAATTTTTGTTCAAAATCTGGGGCCGTTCCGGACTGCTCCCCGGCTACAGATACGCTCTGGTCGAGCGATTCGGGACGATGTTTGCCCCTGTGAAACTGTTCAACGCCGTACTGCCGAACGGGATGGTCGTATCCTGCGACCTGTTCGACCATGTTCAGCGCCAAATCTACTACTGGGGTGTTTATGAGCCAGTGGAGAGCTGGATCTTCACAAACCTGGTCAAGCCTGGGCACATCGTGATCGACGCCGGAGCGAATGTCGGCCAATACAGTATGCTGGCCTCCACATTGGTTAAGCCCGACGGAGCAGTTCATGCTTTTGAGCCTGCTCAAATCAACCGCCTCAAGATGGCGATGAATCTGGTCAGAAATCGAGTTGGAAACGTCAGCCTCAATGATCTGGCTCTCTGGGATCTGCCGGAAGAACTGTTGATGAGCCTGGATCTGGCCGACCAAAAGCAGCGAAATTTCGGCGCATTTGCGGCATCGAAAAAGTCCTCGACAGATGAGCCTCTAACAGTCCTCTCAAATTCGGTCGCAGCGATCCGGCTCGACGATTATGTCAAGAAACACGGTCTGACTGCGGTAAACGTCATCAAAATGGATATTGAGGGGTCTGAGACTCGTGCATTAAATGGCGCGAGAGCCACGTTGAAGAAGTATCGGCCTTTGATTCTGATGGAATTGAATCAGCAGGCGGCTCGAAGTCAGGGTGGTGAACTGGTGGATTTGTGGCGATTGCTTGTCGATGATCTGAAATACGATCTTTACCCGATCGAGCCTTCATTGAAACCGCCTCTCAAGCTCAATTCATTGGATGGAATTGCACGGATGAATGTGGTGGCCGTGCCGAAAGAGGCCCCCAAGCCGGCGGTTTTAGAGTCGCCCATCCATCTCAAGCCGATCCTTGCCTGGGCCAGAACAGTTCAGAGAATTCTTTTAAAGTGACTCATTCCGTTTCTAGTGAGATTGGGATATTCTTTGGGGATTGAGACACAAACGGGATTCGAATGGGACAGATTCAGAGAAGATTGTCAAAAGGGACAACCAGCCATGGCTCAGCCGACTCACCAATTATTTTCAGACAGGGCCGGCCGGTTTAAAGAGAGCGTCATCCGCGGTATGTCTGTCGAAGCTGCCAAATATGGGGCATTGAATCTGGCTCAGGGTTTTCCTGACTTCCCTGCCCCTGAAGCTTTAAAACAAGCGGCCTGTGAAGCGATCATGAGCGATGTCAATCAATATGCAATCACATGGGGCGACAAGGCCCTGAGAGCCGCTATTGCATCGAAGTACAGGTGGCATCAAGGGATAGAAGTCGATCCTGAGACGCAGCTGACAGTCGTTTGTGGCGCTACCGAAGCAATGATTGTGGCACTGACAGCCATTATTAATCCAGGCGATGAAGTGATTGTAACGCAGCCATTTTATGAAAACTATTGGCCTGATTGCGTACTGACTGGAGCCACTCCAAGGTTCGTTTCTGTGAAGCCGCCGTTGTGGCGGTTGGATCTCGATGAATTTGAATCGGCTTTTAATGATAAAACCAAAGCTGTGATTCTTTGCAATCCATCGAATCCGACAGGGACGGTTTTAACGGATGAGGAAATTCATGCCATCGCAGAGATTTCCAGGAAGCACCATGTGATTGTCATTATGGATGAAATTTACGAGCATATCCTTTACGACGGCCGCAAGCATATCAGCATGGCATCTGTGGATGGGATGGAAGATATCTCGATCGTGATTTCAGGGATGTCCAAGACCTATGCCGTGACTGGATGGCGGGTTGGAACAATTCTGGCTGCTCCTGA
>CAMBZY010000241.1 GCA_945872325.1 Candidatus Kuenenia stuttgartensis
GATTGACGCGTTCGAATCTAGCCGCTGAGCGATAGCCCCCGGTTTCGGCGATTTACAAATCCAACCGGGGCTAGCGCCAAGACCGGCTAGAAAGAAAAGCGACAGCAACGATTGACGCGTTCGAATCTAGCCGCCGGGCGCTAGCCCCCGGTTTCGGCGATTTACAAATCCAACCGGGGCTAACGCCAAGACCGGCTAGAAAGAAGCCGCAGGGAGATAGACCACGGTTCGCTTGAAAAGCGGAAGTTTTTTTCGGCCTGATCCTTAACCCCGTAGAAATCAGTAACCGCAGGGTAAAACCCTGCGGCTAGATTTTTAACCCAATGGCACCTGGGATGGTTTGATCAATCAACCTTGAATGGCGCTGGTCCGGCCCAGAGCGATATCGAAATCGCTGACGGCTGGTACGAGCATGGCCAGAAGTGCGAACCCATAGATCCCGATCGAGACGATAAAGGCTGCTGCTGCATCGCCATTGATCAGGCTGATGATGCAATAGAATGTCCAGAAAGGTGTCAAAATCGAGACGATTGCAAGCGCTCTTGAGGGGTTCCGTGAACCAAGCGAGCCGAAAAGAGCCACGCTGCCGGCCCCGAGGAAGATCAGGAAGCTCAGCAACTGTCGGCCGAATTCGCGGTTGGAAAGGATGATCAGATAGGCGCAGAAGAGAATCCCGATCATCAGGAAGAACATGGTGCCGAGACTGTTGGCAACGGCTGTTCGGCTATTCGTGTAAGTCACCGCTGCGTGGATCCCAAGCATGGCGGCGAAGTGGACGAACAGGAGGTAGTCAATCGTCACGAACAATGCCGATTCCGACCCAATCCTGCCGATGGCTACCATTATCCATGTCAAAATGATGGGTGCGAGAATCATTTCCTTGGTGTTGTAAAGCACCCCATAGAGCTTCCCATAGATGAACTGTTTTGGAGTCAGTTCTGTAACCAGTAGGAGGTCGAGGGCTCCAATGTCGCGTTCGCTGGTCAGCGAAGTCACGCCTTGGGCATTGATTAGAAGTAGGCTGAGAATCCCTAGAGGAACCATCGCCCGAGTCACTCTCCAGGCATCGCCCTGAGCATTCGCACCCGTGAAAATATAGGAGGCAAACATCACAACTGCAACAAGATAGGCGGCTTTGATCATCAGAGGCTTATTGCCATAAGCTCGGGTAGCGAACTCGCGCCAGAGGATCGGGTTGTTCCATGCATGGCGATATTCCCGCTGACTTCCTGTGACTCGTCTATGAGTTCTGCGAGGAACGGCCAGACCGGTGGAATCGTCGGCTTGGGCTGATGTCGTCAAGCCTTGCGCCAATCGGTCGCTCAAGCGAGAGTTGTATTCAGCGGCATCCATGACGGTTTCGTCAACTTCGATCAACTCTTCGGCCTTCGGAGCTTCTCTCTGTTCACGTGGTTCATTTCGCCCTGGATTCCAGCGGCGTAGCATGAAAATTGAGCTCACATTCAGAATCAAGGCCAATGCTAGAGCGAAGACAATGAAACTGATCGTGACCGGCAAGAGCAGGGCAGAGCTGGTGGACTCCATGATCATGGAAGTCACACGGAACGGGTCGAGGTATGCGGAAACGGGTTGATTGTTGATCTGAACCGGTACAATCAGGCCAACCACTTCGATGGCTGCCAGCCCAAGGACCACGGCAAGTACTGTCAGGGCAAGTGATTGAAATGTGCGGTCACGCCAGTTTGCGACAATCAGACCGACGGAGCCACCGACGATCCCCGTGGCCAGTGTGACCAACTCGATCTGGAGCAATTGGCTCGGTGATATTCCGCCCAATAACAGGCTGATTGCCAAAACAGGTAATCCGGCAGCGAGCAATACGGTGATCAGAAGGAGGCTTGAGCCGAGCTTGCCGAGAATGATTTCCCAGTCTGCCATGTCGGTCATCAGCATCAGGATGAATGTTCGGCGATCCTTTTCGTGAGCCACTGAGGTGGCCGCTGCGATGGGTGCAAAGAACAGCATCATCAGGAGTTGGGTCAGAACCAGCGCACGGAACAGAATCTGTTCAAACCGGGCCAGAATTCCGACCTCATAGACTGTTCGCCAGCCAATCATGATTTGCCAGCCGGTCCAGATCAAGACCAGCAAAATGGCTCCATATCCTGCGCGTGTCAGGAAGAAACGCTGGGATCTGGGGATAATCAGGACTTCGCGGTTGAATATTGGGCCAAGCATGGTGTGGCGAGCCGTGATGGAAGGGAGTTTTTTTTCGAGGAATCAGATCTACATAAAGTACCCGAAAACCAAGCGTAAAGACAAGGTCATGACTGCCCTGAAGGGCTCGTTTTATGGAGATAAATCAAAATAAAAGCATCCAGCAGTAGATGCTGGATGCTTGGGAATTTCAGGATATCGAGTTGATTATCGAATCACAGCCTTGATTTGCTTGGGTTGAGCCTTGATGGACTCGACGTAATCTGCAACGATTCGCATGACTTCGTTGTTGTAGAATTCGCTTTCCCAAATATTGCGTTCCACAAAACGCTTCTTCGGCTTGTCCTTATCCTTTGACTTCGGCTTGTCCGGATCGTTTTCGTCGTGATCATCTTCAGGAATGAAGTCGGCACGGAACTTGGCTTCATTCAAAGGGATGATTTCACGCTTTTTGCGATCAATCGATTTACGGATCGTTTCCGTCTGCTTCTTGAACTTGTCATCCTTCGCACGACGATCGGCTGAAGCCTGAGTGATCCTGCTCACGAGTTCCGGAGGAACCATGTTGAAATCTTCGCGTTCGAGGGATGGAACCTTATCGAACTTGAGTGCGAAATCCATCTTACCTTCGCCAAAGTCCGCTTGATCGCGAACCGAAGGGATGTGGATGTGGGGCTTTACACCTTCAATTTGAGTGCTCTCGCCATTAGCGCGATAGAACTGCTGGATTGTCAGTTTCAGAGCACCAAGATCAGGTTGCTTAATTCGAACCTGTTCATTCAAGGGTACGATGCTTTGAACCGTACCTTTTCCGAATGTGCTCGAATCGCCAATGATTAAGCCACGATTGTAGTCGCGAATCACGCCTGCGAAAATCTCTGAAGCACTGGCACTTGTACGGTCAATGATAACAGCCATCGGGCCGGTCCATTCCGCTCCAGCCACTTCGTCGTCAAGATGACGTACACCGGAGGCCTGACGCACTTGAACCACTGGCCCCTTATCAATGAAGAGTCCAGAGAGAGTGATGGCTTCCTGAAGCAAGCCTCCGCCATTGGTTCGGAGGTCGATCAGAACGCAATCGGCTTTCTGCTGCTTGAATTCGTTGATCAGCTTCTTGCAGTCAAGCGTTGCGCTCACTGCATTCGGGTCGCCCTGAAATACGGCTTGTGTATCGCCGTAAAAGGCTGGGAGGCTGATCACACCGACTTTGATAGATTTGCCGTCGGTTCCCTTGGTCTCAATCAGCTTGCCTTTGGCGTGCTGTTCCTTGAGCTCAATTTTCTGACGTGTCAGCTCGTAAATCTTGCGTTCACGAGTACCATTTGGCATCACAATCAAGTTGACTTTTGTGCCGGCTGGACCGCGAATTTTGCGGACGACATCGCTGAGTTTTTTCTCAATGAGGTCTTCCTCAGTCCCGTCCTCTTTGGTCACCCCAACAATTTTGTCTTCGACCTGAAGGCGTCCGTCCTTATCGGCGGCTCCTCCGGGCACGATTTCCTTGATCGTGGCATAACCATCTTCACTTGAGAGCGAAGCTCCGATCCCTTCAAGTTCCAGACGAAGACTCTGGAGCATGTCTTCCCAAGTTCTTGGGGACATGTAACTCGAGTGGGGGTCGATCGAGGTCAGCAAGGAGGTCAGATAGATTTCGAGAAGGTCGTTAGTCGTGACTTGTTTGAAAGCTCGGAGACGATCCTTGTAACGAACTGTCAATTTTTGACGGGCTTCTGTGATCGGCGTATCATCAATCTTATACTGGAGTAGATCAAGTTTGATCCGCTTCCTCCATCGATCTTTACGCTCGTCATCACTGACTGGATATTCAATTTTGTCAGGATTTTCGGGGATCGACTCGTCGACCGTGAAATCCATGTCCTGCTTGAGATAATCTGTGATCCAGGATTGGGTCTGGTCAGCTTTCGCCAGAAATTTGTCAAAAACTTCTTTAGCGAAGTCGATCTTGCCGTCCTTGATTTGATCGTCGAGTGCGGTTTCCTGCTTCATGAAACCATCGACTTCGGATTTCAGAAAGTAAAGCTTCTGAGGATCCAACGACTTTACGAAGTTGCGAACCCAGCGTTTGGAAATTTCGTCATCGATCTTGGGCTTTGAGATGTGGCTGTTCTCTACAATCAGAGATACGAGCCGGGCCGTGACCTGATCCACCTGTGTGGAATTAAGGTTTGGAGCCTGAGCCCCTAGAAAAACCGCTGTCGTTGAGGCCAGTCCGGCCAAACACAGCGGAACACGAAAACGCCGGATCATCGCTTGTATCATCGCGTATTCCCAGGCTATTGACATTCCCTCATCATTTACTTCCTATATCCTATACAACCTCACTACTTCCAACAAGGTCGATACATTATTTCACAAAATTTAGAGAAAGATCAAAGTTCTTCAGCATGAGTTGCCGATACTTTTGATACTACACCGACTGGCAACTCAGTGAACGAGTCGCACACCTATGAGAATCGCTTCATACTCCCTGAAATTTTTCGTGCATTACAGCATGCCGATCACGCTTGCCCTACTTTCTCAGGCGGATTTTCGGAGCACTGCCGATCGGCAGAATAGGCAGGCAATACCTGCTGATACATCGCCAATTTCCAGCGAATCGACAGATCCTATAAAGGCGGTTTCTCCCGGAAGTTCCACGGAAGTCACTTCCACTGAAGCCACTTCTTCCAGCGGCTCCAGCTCAGGCTCGGCTCCTGAAACCAATTCGGAACCCACTGCCAACGCTGTCACAGAGCCTCCAAAGATCGCCGAAACTCCTTCTGATCAAACCAGTTCCAGTCCAAGCTCCACCACTGAAAAGCCTGTGGAATCAACAGATCAACCGGCGGAAAAGCCATCAGACAGCGTCTTGCCAGAAGCCACTGCCGCGGCAGCTGCAGTCGCCACAACTGCCACTGATCAGACAACTTCAGCTAGCCCCATCACCACTGATCTGGCACCAATGACTCCTGCTTCAGAACCGGCTGTGTCATCGGAATCGGCTGCGAAAATGGTCAATTCCGAGCAGTCACCAAAACTTTCGGAAGTCACTGACGCACAATCGCTTACTCCGATGGAATCTCAAAGCCCAAAGGCCGAGAATCAAACCAGTTCTGATTCCAGTTCATCAACAGCCTCAGATTCCACATCCGCAAGTCAGTCAACTACTTTGGCTGAAGAAGTTAAGGTCGAAGAAAACACGGCGGAATCCTCTCAGGCAGTGGCTAGCGTATCGGCACTTGCGGTCTCGGCTGAGGCGGTTCCTGTAAAGCCTGACCATTCGGCATTGCCTGTGGGTTATGAATCCGCCCAGACCCATACGCCGATGGAATCACCCCCGATGG
>CAMBZY010000242.1 GCA_945872325.1 Candidatus Kuenenia stuttgartensis
CCCCAGGTCTCGCTTCCGATAGCAAACGGAACCAGCCCTGCCCCCACCGCCGAACCGCTCCCGGAACTGCTCCCGCCTGACCAATGCTTAACATTATAAGGCGTGAGCCCAGGCCCAAACGCACTGGCATTCGCCTGGCGATATCCCAACCCTCCAGCACATTCCACCATCGCCAGCTTGGCCACCAGAACTGCTCCGGCATCCGTCAAGCGTTTGATCACGGTGCTGTCCACGTCCACCACTCGCTTGACATACGGCTCACAGCCGTTCGATGTCGGATAGCCTTTGGCTGAGAGTAAGTCCTTTGCACCAAATGGTATGCCGTCCAAAATCCCAAGCGGCGTACCGGCCTTGAATCGTTTGTCGGAAGCCTCCGCCTGACGCATCGCCGTTTCTGTTGTTAACGTGGCAATACAGTTCAGCTTCGGACCATATTTCTCAAGCCTCGCCAAGTAAAATTTCGCCAGATCCACCGCTGTAAACTGGCCAGTCCGCAGTCCTGCTGCCAAATCGGCGACTGTCGCAAATGCCAGGTCATCGTTTAAAGCCATCGGCTTGGCTGCAATCACAGTCGATAGAGGCCGATCTGATCCAACTTTCGGCAGCTCCTGACGAAACGGCTGAAAGGCTGTGAACGGACCGTCAAAGTCGTTCAGCGTTACGGCACGCAACCGTTTGGCCCGAAAGTAATTGGCCGAAACATCGCCACGCACGGCTTTGGCTTGATCCGGCGTCAAATGCTCGCCAAACTGAGCGGTGATAGTCGCCATTCGTCTATCAATTTCAAGCTCGTTGGGCGAAACCACTGGAACTTCAGGCTGTTTCTCAACCGTTTTTTTCGGTTCGGCTGGCTTAGCTGGATCATCCAGAGCATGGGCAGTCTGGACTGCTACCAAAGTAGTCGGAATGATCATCGACGCATTTTTGAGAAGTGCCCGTCGGTTTAAATCTGGATGCTGGCCTGAACGTGTGTCACGCATGATTTAAGACTGCTCATGATGCTGAACCGATGACCGTTTACGCCACCACTGAAACCCATAGAAAAATGGTATACCGGCGGCAATCAACCCCAACCCGGCAATCGACTCCACGGGATCCTGTGCCAGCATGCTTGCCAAAAGTACGAAACTGGCCACACAGAAGAGAATCGGTGTCCATGGATAAAGCGGGACCTTGAAAGGCCTTGGGCGATCCGGCTCGCGTTTGCGAAGCACGAAAACGCTGGCTGCTGCCAGCATGTAGAAAATTGTGGCTCCAAAGATCACATAGGTGAAAAGCACGTCGTAAAGCGGAGTGTTGTGAAATTTCGTCCAAAGCCCGATCATCCACGGCGGAAGCCCTGAACTTGCTGAAGGCTCGGCTACGATCAGAACCGTCGTGATGAAGGTCAGAATGATGGCCCAGAGTGTCTGGGCGATGATCGAAGCCGCTGGAGTGGATGTCGTCGGATTCAGCCGCTCCAGCCACTTGGGTGCATAACCATCGCGAGCCACTGCAAAATACGCCCTTGGGCCGGTCAAAGCATTGCCGTTTAATGAGATCAATGTTGATGCCATCACGATGACTGAAATTACTGTGACACCGGCTGGCCCAATCAAAACTTGCCAGAACTCCGCAGCCACCACTTTGGGCGAGCCCTTCACTGTACTTGCGCCCTTGACCATGTCCAACGGTAAAACGGCATGATAGGCCAGCGTGGTGCCCAGATAGAGCAAAATCAAAATGGCGATGCCGCCTGCCATCGCTCGCGGAAGTTGCTTCTGAGGGTTTGTCAGCTCCTCAGCCAGAGGGGTCACATTCACCCATCCATCATAAGCCCAAAGCACAGCGACCATTGCGGCCAGAAAACCCGTGTAGGTTGCCGGATGTGCTGCATCAGGCCCCACTGGGCTCCAGTTGGCCGTGGTGCCTTTGCCTAAAATCAGTGGGAGCAAAATCATCGTGGACAATGCCAGAATCTTCAGCATGGTTCCGACCACCTGAAACCGTGCTCCATGGCGTGTGCCCTTCACATTGATCAATCCCACCACCGCCATCGCCATAATGGCCACCATGGCTTGCCACCAAACGGGCGATATTCCACCAACCGGAGGCATCAACTGACTAAAATATGTCGCGAATGCTGCTGCAAGTGTTGCCATGGAACCAGTCCGCACCACCCAGAATTCCGCCCAACTGAACAGAAACCCTGAAAGTGGGCCAAAACCTCGCTTCAGATATTCATAAGGCCCGCCCGCTCTGGGCATCATCGCGCCCAACTCAGCCAGTGTGAGTGCCCCAGCCGCGCTAAACAGTCCACCGATCAACCACACAGCCACAATTCCGCCCACAAATGGAACTCCATTTGCCACCTTGGCTGGCACCAGAAATATCCCTGAGCCAATCACCGACCCAACAATCGCCGCAAGTGCTGTCCACGCACCTAAAACGGCGGGTAGCTTTTGACCCTGACTTTGCTCATCCTGCATGGCCTTGTTACCCCAAATATTGATGACGGCGAAACTTGCTCTCTGGTTCATGCCCATCTTCGCCTCTTCAGGCCTTCGATGGCAATCCCCTTGAAATTCATCCAGCCGCAAAACCCCTACAACTCATTCAATTGCTCAGACCGCTTTAATTTCCCAGAATTCCCATTGCTCTTATTTTGCCAAATTTACTCATTCTTTCGATTCCACCAGGTCGATGAATAAGTTGCCGGAGGGGCGGAGCTCCTTTTGCGAGAGTTTTTCGGTTCATGCGGATTGCATGAACACGGTACTGGAAGCTCAGGATGAGGAGGGGCAGAACGGATGGACACTGTAAATTCGAGCCTTTTTAAGGGCACCACCGGACTGTCTCGCCGTGAATTCAGTCTGGCCATAGCCGGAGCTTTGGCCACATCACCTTTAAGTTATGGTGCTACCCGTAAAACGGCCGATCAGTTATTACCGATGGATCAAGTGGCACCTGAACGGCGCAACGAGGTCATGGAAATCATTGATTCTTACACCATCCACAAACAGGGCAAGCCGGAGTCGTTCCCATGCGATCCCCAGCTTTATTTAGCCTTGCTCAACGAGCCTTCGCTTACGCTGGCCTTGTGGAAAGATTTAAGCAACGCTCCTGTGCGGTTGCAGCATGTCGGCCCAAATCAGTATGAGGGCGATGACGGGATGGGCACCACGGCGTCGTGGGAATTTATTTATCGGTCGTCCCGTTTACACGCACTTTATTGCAACTTGTCGCATGTTCGGCCCAAGTCGCAATCGAAGCTCGACGGCCGGATTGTCCTGATCGTGCGAACTGAATATTACAAAGCCCGTAGCGAATTAGAGCCAGCAGTGGTTCAGCACGATGTGGAAGCGTTCGTTAAAGTGGACTCCAAAGGCTGGAGAGCGTTGGCCAAGACCGTGCGACCGATACTTGAGAAAGTTCTCGAGCAGCAGGTGCAGGAGGCCGGCTGGTTTGTCTCGCTGATGGGCCGACTGGTATCGCAACACCCTGTCTGGGCAGTGGATGTGGTCAAACGAGACCGAACGATACCAGCCGAATACCGTGAGTATTTCCCGAAGGTGGTCGAACTGGCCAAGAACTCAGAATATTCGACAGGTCGCCCCAATATGAGAAATCAAACGGCCCAGGTTCAGCCACAGCCTCGGGAAGTGTATCGCTGATCTGAGCGATCTTATAAAAGCTGAAATCCTGGTGCCACAATCCCTTTTCGTATGGATTGTGGCATCTTTATTATCACGTGTTTGAATTGGGAATTAGGGCAAGTCTTTAGAGAAAGCCCGCCATGTCATGAGACATGGCCAATATTGACCACCTTTGATTTGAAAAATAAGAAGTGTGACTGTTTTTAACCTATCATAATATAGCTTCAATATGGGGGCTGAAAATTCCGGGACGAACCTGCTATAATGATTTATAATCAGTATGTCGTTCAATCCAGTGATCGACTCCGCCCGCCCCCTGCACCAATCCAAAAAATCGAGCGATCCTATCCATGAGACCGGTTTTTCTTACTCGACCATTGGCCCTGATCCTCACCTCACTAAGCCTCATCACAACAGTCTTTAGCCTCCCTGCAAGGGCTGTTCCTCAGGAAAGCCCGGCCGTGAGGCTTCTAAAGAGTGGCAAAGTTCCTCCGGAACGGCTTGGAACTGTGATCGGGATTGTTGGCCGTCAAGGTACTGCAAGCGATTTTTCAGTACTTCTGGAAAAAGCCACGGATCCCAAAGCGTTTCCTCGCGACATCCGAATCAAAGCTCTCGACACTCTGGCCGATGCCGCCGCCAATCGCAAGATCATTCCAGACAAGAACCGTGAAGCCCTGCTGCAAGTCCTTCCCGAACCTGGTCAGCCCGGCGATATCGCACTGACAAAAGCTGCGATTCGCAACATCATCGCCTGGAAACTCGACCAGGCTTCGACCAGACTCGAAGCGATCGCCAAGGCTCCCAAGTCGCCCGACGATCTTCGTGCTGAATCCATGAAAGCGCTCGGCTTGCTGGGTGGAGAAGCCAATCTCAAAACCCTCACCGCTCTGGCCAACTCCATTCAGCCCACAAAAACCCGAGTCCTGGCCCTTTCCGCCTTATCGGCCGTCGCTCCTGATAAAGCCGCTGATCTGACAGTCGATCTCTGGACCAAGGGTTCCACCCCAACCGGCTCGGATATCAGTCAAATTCTGACTGGATTCTTGAACAAAAGCGGTGGCCCGGAATCGCTCTCTAAAGCTCTGGAATCGGCCAAAGTACCACAAGACACCGCCAAGCTCGCCCTTCGTCAGCTTTACGCCATCGGCCGAAGCGATGCTGCTCTAGTCACAGCACTCAGCAATGCGGCTGGAATCGCTTCCGAAATCAAGGCACCAACTGACGCTGAACTGAAAGTCCTGATGGACGAGGTCGCGAGCAAAGGCGATGCGAAACGCGGCGAAGAGATTTTTCGTCGCGAAGAAAACTCCTGCTTCAAATGTCACGCGCTGTCAGGTGCAGGTGGTCAGGTCGGGCCTGAGCTTTCTGATGTGGGAACCGTTTCTCCAGTCGATTATCTTCTGAACTCCGTGATGGTGCCCGAACTGGCCGTTAAAGAGCTTTATCAGATGATGACCGTTCTGACGACCGATGGACGGATTGTCCAAGGTATCATCGTCGATCAAGATGATCAGGGCGTGAAGCTGAAAGATGCGGATGGCAAAGAATTTGCGCTGACTACAGCCGAGATTGAAGAGAAAAAGCTGGGCGGATCGCTCATGCCCAAAGGCCTGCCTAATCTCATGACCCGTCAGGAGTTTGTCGATCTGATCCGGTTCCTATCTGAGCTCGGCAAGCCTGGACCTTATGCTCGCAAAACCACCACCACTGTCCAGCGATGGAAGGTGCTGACGGCTCCCCCTGAAGAGCTTGGTTCGCCTGCCCCTGATAATCAGGTGATCCAAACGCTTCTGAATGCGCCGGCTGGATCCTGGAATTCAGCCTATGCCAGGTT
>CAMBZY010000243.1 GCA_945872325.1 Candidatus Kuenenia stuttgartensis
CTGCCAGGCCAGATCACCAGTCAGGCCGGCCCCTTCCGGACGCAAAACCACCGGAAATCCAAGTTTTTGACCCGCCCGAACGGCCACATAGGCATCGTGCTTGAGCATCGAGACATAAACCAAATCAGGCCTGTGCCGATTCAGCCAGCGATCGAGGCCCCACATATACTGAGCCGTCCCAATCATGCGTAACCCGTTATAGGGCAGACGGATCAGCTTCGGGTTGTGATGCTGATCGGCAGGCTCTGTATCAGGTGTTGCAGCGATTCCTTCCGCCGTGTTCTGGCTGGAAACGACGGTCACGAGATGTCCCGACCGGGCCAGAGCCTCAGCCATATTGGCCATCACACGCTCAGCCCCACCGATCTGAGGAGGGTAGCGGCGACTGATCAGCACGAGTCTCATGGGTTGCGATTGGCCAGCGTTCACTTCAGTTTAAGCCTCTGTCAGATTGCGAGTTGCGAATCCCCTTAGATGTTTCGAGGTTCCGTAAGGTCGATGCCAGGAACCCGACGGCGAGATGGATTATTAATCCTGTTCTAAGAACAGCGTTTTGGGATCTTACGCGAATCGCAGATGCCTGAGAAGTGATCAGGCCAAGCGATTTCACCAAAATGGCCTCTCAAGCCAACTTGTCCAAGAGACCCCAACTCTGTGCTTTCCGAAATATAGTTTTTCACCCTATCGCAAGTCTGTCCAGAACCTTAGCCGATACAAAAACCACGGTCGATTTGATCACGATCAGGTAACTTCGCGAGTTGCCGTTGACGTAAAAGGCAAGTCGGGCTATGTTTCCCACAAATCAGGCGGATGTCGGGCCTAACGGTCAAACCATGGATCGTCGGCTGGACCCAGGAACCACGATGGTTCCGGTGCCGAAGGCAAGGAGGCTGCTCATGACGAGCGCTGCCGAAGCGGAAACAAAAAATAAATCCATCAATCGGGAAAGTGCTCTGGCACTGGCCCGCGATGTCGTGCGCCTTGAAGCACAGGCACTGACGCAGCTGATCCACAAAATTGACGACAGCCTCTTCGAAGCCGCCACAAAGATCGCCGAAACTCAAGGTATCATTCATGTTACCGGCATGGGCAAAGCTGGCTGGGTCGGCCAGAAGTTTGCCGCCACAGCCGCTTCACTCGGCTTTCGCGCATTTTTCCTGCATCCCGCCGAAGCCGTTCATGGCGACATGGGCAGGGTCAGCCAGGGCGACCTTGTCATAGCCATGTCGCAAAGTGGTGAAACTGAAGAACTTCTGCGACTGACAAAGGCCGTTCACCGTGCAGGTGCCAGCGTGATCGCTTTAACGGAATCGCCTGAAAATCCGTTGGGCAGAGAGTCAGACCTGACCATTTCCCTTGGTCGATTTCAGGAAGCCTGCCCGATGGGTCTGGCACCCACAACCAGCACCACGGTCATGATGGCCATGAGCGACGCTCTGGCCATCCTCTCAGCGCAGATCAAAGGTGTTCTGCCACATCACTTTGCAGCCAATCACCCTGGTGGCAAGCTCGGTCGCCGGCTGACGGGTGTCGATCAAATCATGAGGACTGGGCGTCATGTTCGGATTGCCCATCAATCGGAACTGGTGCGAGACGTGCTCACAAGGCTTGGCGGGGCAAGGCGCCGTTCAGGAGCGATTTTGGTCATTACAGAGCAGGGGGGGCCGCTTGTTGGAATCTTTACTGATAGCGACCTCGTACGCCTTCTGGAACGCGGCCGTGCCAATATGCTCGACCTTCCAATTTCAGAAAGTATGACTCTGAGCCCAAGTGTGATCCGCATTTCAGCAACCGTGGCCGATGCTGTGGAAGCCCTTCAAGCTCGTAAATTAAGTGAATTGCCAGTCGTCAACGAACTCGGTCAGCCCGTCGGTTTAATTGATGTGACAGATCTGATCGGCCTGGCCCCGTTCAACTTCGATGATGAGGCTCTCATATGACCCATCATCCAAAAACTTCCGACGACTTTATCACGCGTGCGAACCGGATCAAATTGATCGTGCTCGATGTCGACGGAGTGATGACCGACGGCGTCATTGCTTTCGATGATAACGGACACGAGCATAAGCACTTCCATGTCCGAGACGGTTCAGCGATCGCTGGCTGGTTACGTTCAGGAAGGCTGATTGCGATCCTCTCTGGCCGCTATGCACGTTGTGTAGAACATCGAGCGAAGGACCTGAAAATACCGATAGTGATTCAGGGGAATCCTCGAAAAATCAACGGCTTGCTTGGGATCCTCCAGCAGACCGGCCTGAGCCTCGACCAGACCTGTTTTATGGGCGACGATCTCCCCGACCTGCCGCTCTTCCATATGGTTGGTCTGGCTGCCAGCCCGGCTGATGGGGTCGAAGAGATTCAGGCCAAGGCCCATTTTGTGAGCCAAAACCGTGGAGGCCACGGTGCTGTTCACGATCTTGTCAGTCATCTGATGAAAACGCAAGGAATTTGGTCGGACCACGTTCAATGGTATGAGAGCCAGGAACATTCCTGAACAAAAGCCGATCATGACGAATCGAATTCATAACGCTTCCCGACACTTCAGACTCCAGAAGGCGAAACCAAAAACGACGTGGGTGTGATCAAGAAACTCCTCCAAATTCTGATCACGGCGGGACTTCTGACCGCCGGTTCGCAAGCATATCGCTTTGGCTTTGCCATTGCCGAGAAGCAGCTTGCTCCGCCCATGCCTAAGACCGTCGCCAAGCATTCCGACGGAGCCGGTCCAGCCACTCTTTCTCGCTCCGCTCAAGAAGCTCGCGACCTTGCTGCCAAAGCCTTTGGAACCAATCACTGGGCGGCCCACAAGGATCTGAAAATTCGATTCTACGATGCCCAACGCGGCTTCTGGATCTATGCCCAAAATTATGAGTCTAAGTCGGCCAAGGGCAACACGATTCGATTTTGGCCCGTCGTTTTCATCTGGAGAGGCGAGGCATCAGCCGGCCAGCCTCCAGAACGCAGAAATCTGATCTTTGGCGGTGGTGATCAGGCCATCCTTGAAATGAGCCAGCCGCTGGGCGTGATCAAGCCTGGTAAAGAGCCATCGAAAATCGTTAAAGCTATCCTCTCAGGCAACGTTTTGATCCGCGACGACAAAGCCACAACAGGTCCTGAAGACGATCTGGAAGTTGGTCCACTGGCAGACATTCTGTTCGACGAACCAACCCTTTCGATCCATTCCGAGTCGGACGTCAGAATCAAGGACCGAGATCTCCTGATCACCGGTCGTGGCTTACACATCGAACTGTGGCCACGCGAAATTCTAACGCCCACAGCAGTGACCTCTGAAAAGGGCAGCGATTTATCGAATCAGGCCAGCTTTACCGGCACCAAGTCCATCAAATTATCAAGCCATGTTCGGATCGAAGTCGCCAATGTTGGTAAATCTAACGTCTTACCAGGTAAGGCGCGGGACACAACTACCCACATCCCCGCCTGGTTGCAGTGCGATGGCCCGATGAGCATCGATCTGCCTCGTCAAAGTGTTCCACCCAAAGTGGGTCCGCCCAGACCGACAGAACCAACTATCGCCACATTCACAAAAAATGTTCTGCTCCAGCGCGGTAAAGATCAACCCGACCAGGTGACGGGCGACGACCTTCGTGCCGAACTCTTCCCGACCACAAAAGCAGCCACTGAAACAGCTTCCAATAACAAAGCGACTGCCGGCCCAAAGAAATCAACCGCTTCACCTGCAACTGGGCCGATGACGGAACTGGACTTGAAATGGGCCAGAGTTACGGGTGAAAAGGTCTTCCTCAAAAGTCAGGCACAAGGCCTGACCGCCAACGGCAAGGAACTGATCCTGAAACGGCCAGGCGGAGATAAGCCTGATGAAGTTTATTTGAGAGGTTCCGACCAGAACCCGTTAGTTGTGGAACGTGTCGAATACACTCGAGATAAAAACGGATCTGCCACAGAACAGATTCGCTCGATTGAAACACTGACTTCTAGGGATGTTACGATCTTTGATGAAAAGCCCAAGTCTGACGCCGTGGGCACTGCGAGCAAGGTGGCCAACACGGCAGTGGACGTCGCAACGGTGGTGGCCCGAGGGGCTGGCAAAGTGGAGATCAGGGATGGTCGGAATCAGCCAGTTTCCCGATCCGCAAAATGGACTGAACAGGCTGTGATGGTGACGGAAGGCGATGGTCCAGCGGCCCGAAAAGTGATCACATTATCGGGAGAGGCCAAAGTATGGGATCGCAAATCGGGGACGCTCGACGCCGCCAAATCGCTTGTCGTCTGGTTAACTCCTCGTGCCAAGACCGTTGCCAAGGTTGAGCCTGCCAAAACCACCAGAAGTGTCGATCCAGGTCAGAGGCGTGAAGCCGCAGCCTCCTTATCATCCAACAGTTACGAGATCGAGCGGGTCGAAGCGCATCAAGATGTAAAACTGGTTGCTGACAACCGTTTTGTGAACGCCAAAGAACGACTCGACGTCGAATTTCTACCAGGCACCACCACCACATCGAATTCGAATCCTGGCCAGAGCTTAGGTACGGATACAAAACTTAAGCCAACATCGTTTGTCATCAATGCTGAACCAATCGGCCCTCAAACAGAGACGGGTGCGAATCCGGCGGTGACCCCTCCAGCAGTTGCTCCCAGAAGATCTCAGCCGAAGGTCAGTCTCGACGCAAAACGAGTTTGGGCAAAACTTGGGCCGAAAGCTCAGGTCGGTCAAGGTGTTCGACCAGATCCGAACACACCAGCTTCATCCGCACTGGGCGGAGTGGAGTTGATTGAGGCCCGATTGCGTGGCGATGTCCAGTTCGATCAAGAGAACGCTGATGCCACAAAACAGGCAGCTCATATCGATGCCCAGGCAGTGGATATTGTTCATCAAGGGCAGGGTGCCTATCACCTTTTGGCCTTTCATGTGGACCCCACTGACCCGATTGCCGGGAAGCCTGAAAATGCTGCAAAAGCCGCTCCTGTAAAAGTCACTTCAGATCAATTCGACCTGAGTGGCCCGATTCTCGGGCTAGATCAAGCCTCAAGCACGGCATGGGTCAACGGGGCAGGAACGATCAAGCAATGGATTGGTTCGGAACTGCTGAAACAGGATGGCTTTAAGGCGGGCACACCAGCAACTGCAAACACCACTCAGGCCAAGGGCAAACCACAGCAGGCCACGATTTCCTGGAAGAAACGGATGGACTTCTTTGGCAAGCCACTGGACGCCAGCGGTAACCAGCTCGACGCTCGCGCACACTTTCTGGACGGTGTGGTTGTCCGAACGGAAGACGCTTTACTTTCCGCAGAACAGCTTGACACATTCTTTGATCAGCGCATCGCATTGGATCAGTTAAAGCCTTCATTGGCAACCACCTCTGAACGAAACACTACCGCTCAGCCAGTAGCCAATCAGAAGCCTCAGATTCAGTTTGTGGATGCTAAAGGAAATGTGACGATCCTGAACCGTCGCCGCGACCTGAACTCCC
>CAMBZY010000244.1 GCA_945872325.1 Candidatus Kuenenia stuttgartensis
CAGGCGTTGCCACCGGCAGCTCAAGGTCAATCCGGAGCTCGTTTGAGGCTGGCTGAAAGGTCAGAATAAAAAATGCCAGAAGCTGAAACGCCATGTCCAGCATGGGCGCTACGGGAAAGGCCACTTCCTCTGGTGGACGAGGTCGACGCGTCCGACGAACCGGCTCTGTCACATCACCGACCTGCTGACTTTCTGTCGTCAAAGCCTGACTGGCGGCACGGGCCCAATCGTGGCCAAAGCCGATCACATCGGAGTCAATGGCACGTCCCTGGCCAGAATGATTGGTCATGGCCCAGGCTCCTCCGTGCGTTTTACGATCAGGCTGAATCTTTGAAAGCCAGCTTGCTGACCTTGTGCCAGCGATTCCCGAAGCCTCGAATAAGCCAGTCGGCGATCGCCCCTGACAAAGACTCGGGTCGGCAATGATTCTGTGGAAAGTGCCAAAAGCTCTGCGCCTTCGCGTCTCAGGCTGGCCTGTTTCGACCACCACGCAGGCTGTTCGGTCAACGGGACTTCCTCTTTTCCGCTGACCAATCGGCCTGTGGTGTCGAGGGTCACCATGAGTCTGTCCATCCCAGGATCGTCTCCCGGCAGAGCGGCTGGAGCAACGGGCAATTTGACCAAAAGTGCCGAATCTTCTACCTTCGTGCCGAAATGGACCAGCATCATGAAAAACGTGATGAGTTGCAAAACGATATCCAGCAGAGGCGTCAGGTTCGGGCTGACGTGCTCTGGGCCGGAGTTGCGGCGACTCGTCCGGCGCGTCATCGGTTAAACCTCATCAGAAATGTTGATCGAGGGCAAGTTTGACGACGATCCGCCGGTATAAATCGGGTGCCCTGGCCTTAGCCCGGCAGCGATTGACTCGATCATCTCGCCTGAGGCCATCTCCACATCAAGCGAAAGCCGGCTGATTCTGTTTCGGAAAAAGGCGTAGAAAAAAATCGCGGGGATCGATACGGCGATGCCTTCAAGAGTCGCGAAAAGGGCGGTTGAGATCCCGGCCGCCAATTGGCTTGCCTGTGGATTGGCACCTGCCGTAGCCATCACCCGGAATGAAAGGATCATGCCGTAAACCGTGCCCAGCAAGCCGATCATTGGCCCAAGTGTCCCGACAGTCGCAAGATAAGTCGTACGGTGCTCCATCCTCATCGTTTCGGCTTCATTGGTCGCCGCCATGGCTGACATGGCACCGGTCAGACCACCTGTTGGGAGTTTGCGAAGGCCGGCACGAAGGACGACCCCGAGAAACGAATCGTCGCCAGCGAGCCGGGTTGGTATCTCTGCAAACCGTTTGAGTCGAGCCAGTTCAGCAATATCTGAGGCCAGCTTCTGAGGAATGGCACGGCTTTGACGATATTCGAGGAACATCCAGACGATGAGGGCCGTCAGATAAAACGACATCAAAAGCATGATCAGGCCAAGTGGCCCGGAAGCCCGGATCATCCAGGCGATGAATGTCTCTGTCTCAGGTGCAGCAGCCGAAGCCGCAGAGGATTCAGCCTGTGCCAGAAGTTCTAAAGGCATCAGAAAATAAACGATGGGAGCAGTGATCAGGTAACGGGACCTGAGCTTTGCAAAAACATGAAGGCGATCCGCCACTTGGAGCTCCCCGACTCAGTCAGTCTAAATTGTGTGATGAACCAAGACACTTCCAGACTATCGCAATCCGACCCCATCGGCAATCGCAAGAGTCTTTTTTCTGAGAATTTTAAATGCCCCAGCCGTGCTCCTTCCACTCCATCCGTCAAATTCTTCCATCAAATCCGAACCATTCGGTACGCTTCGTTCATCAAGCTGCGTAATCCACTCATTTTGAAATCTGAAAAGGTCGGCTTTCAAAGACTAAAACTCCACGGGTCAGCGTTCATGATTAAATCTCTCAATATTCAAAGAATCAGCATGGCATCGCCGTAACTGTAGAACCTGTATCCTTCCCGAACCGCTTCACGATACGCTTCCATCACAAACTCGTGGCCTGCAAAAGCACTCACAAGCACGATCAGACTCGATTTTGGCAAATGGAAATTCGTAATCAGGCCGTCCAATACGTTGAATTGAAATCCTGGTTTGATATAAAGCGCGGTTTCATGGCGAAACGGCTGAACTTTTCCTGATCTGGCAGACGTCTCCAGGGTCCGGGTGGATGTGGTCCCTACGGCAATCACCCGGCCTCCACGAGACTTGGCCAGCTCCACCGACTCCTCCGTATCCTCTTTCAGTTCCGCAACTTCTGCATGCAGGACATGCTCTTCAATATTCTCGACTCTGATCGGCTGAAATGTCCCAATCCCGACATGAAGCGTGACATCTGCAAAGCTCACTCCGCTCGATTGCAATTCGTCGATCAACCTCGGCGTAAAATGCAGACCCGCCGTGGGAGCCGCCACGGAACCAGCCTCGTTCGCAAACACGGTTTGATACCACGCCCGATCCTCAGGCTGATCCTGCCCGGCCCTGATGTAATGTGGCAACGGGATATGTCCATGCAATTCAAGCAAGTCCTGAAACGAAGGGCCTGAATCGGAATTCAGTGGTCTGACCAGCCAAGCCCCTCGATCGAGCTTTTGGACCAGCTTCAGCTGAAGCCCCTGCCCCACTGTAACAACCTCACCTGGCTGAGGTTTACCACGTGTCTGAGTGATCACATTCCAGCAACCATCTTGCGCCGGATTCAAGAACAGGCATTCCCACTGGCCACCGGTCCGATCCCTCGATCCGATCAAGCGAGCGGGCAGGACCCGGGTATTGTTTCTTACGATTAAGTCGTTTTTTAACAAGAATTTCGGGAGATCACCGAATCGATGATGTGACCAGGTTCCAGAGCGGCGGTCCAGGACCATCAATCGCGACTGATCCCGAGGCTCGACAGGCGTCTGGGCGATCAATTCCGGAGGGAGGTGGAAGTCAAAAAGTTCGATGTTCACAGGACGATCGTTCACCTTAAAATAGGGAGGGGCTGGCCTGACCACTTTGCTTGCCTGAAAGGAGATTCAAGTGATTTCTTCAGAATCTCCAATCAAATCCTCTTGTTTCTTCGACGATTCTATGCCATTGTTCGTTAGAGATGTCATCATTGTCCAGTTCCTGCATCACATCGTCATGATCCCAAATCATCGTGAATCAGCCCAACCACAGGTGATCCAGAATCTTCTGAAGTCGATTCTACCACTCTAAACTCCCAATCGGTTCCCGAATTTGCAGAGTCTTGCATCCAGACTTGCTGAAACTTCGAAAAATCGTGCCCCCAGGCCCGACGCTCCGGTGCCTGTTTGCCTTGTCATCACAGATCTTAACGTCGGTGGTGCTGAAAAAGCTCTGGTTCATCTCGCACTTGGCCTGAATCGTAAGCTCTGGAAGGTTTCGGTCATCAACCTCGGCGGTGAAGAGCCACTGGCACAAGTCCTTCGTCAGGAAGGTGTTGAGGTCCGATGTCTGGCAGTGTCAAAACGCAAGCCAGTGGAGGCGATCCGCAAGTTGGCCAAAGCCCTGAAGGATCTGCAACCTGCTCTGGTGCAGACATTTATGTTCCATGCGAACGTGGCTGGAAGGCTTGGAGCGAGACTGGCCTCTGTCCCATGGGTCCTGGGTGGCCTACGGGTGGCTGAGCATCAAAAGGCGTGGCATCTTACGGTGGATCGACTTACGGCAAAAATGTCGCTGGGATCCGTCTGCGTTTCCGAAGGTGTTCGACGATTTAGCCAGACCTATGGCGGACTTTCAGAGAAACGTCTGACTGTGATTCCGAACGGCGTCGATGTGCGACCATTCGATCAAGCCAAACCGATAGATCGTAAAGCCTTAGGCCTATCCGAATCAGACAGGATCAGCCTCTTTGCCGGCCGGCTCGACGCCCAGAAGGGTTTACCTTATCTGCTTGATGCAGCGGAACTTGTCGCTCAAAAGCACAAGAACTGGCATCTTGTGATGATGGGGCACGATGGGTCGGAAAGTGAGTGGTTTCACGAACGCCGGCAATCGTCGCCGGTCCTTCAGAAACACCTCCATTGGCTGGGGTTCCGGACAGACGTCCGAGAGATCCTGAAATCGTCAGATCTCTTGATCCTGCCATCACTGTGGGAAGGCATGCCAAATGTGGTGCTCGAAGCCATGGCGGCAGGCAAAGCCGTGATCGGGACCGACGTGGAAGGGACCAACGAGTTGATCTTGCCTCAGCAAACTGGCTGGATTGTGCCTCCTGAAAATGCTCAGGCACTCGCCGATGCTCTCATGGAGTCGATTCAAAAACCGGATCTCACCAGAAAGTTTGGGATTGCTGGCCGATTGAGAGTGGAACAAAATTACACTCTGGAACGAACCATTGAAGCCTATAGCCGCTTATGGTCAGACGTTTTACATCTTCAACAGCCATGAATGAGACATTCCATTGGCATGTGATCGTTTTGGGGTTCATGAATAGACGTTGACACATTTTTTCAAGAGTATCGATTGATGATCCCGCATATGCTACAAATCTGATAGAGGACTGACTTCTTCAGAGTTTTCTCACAGAATCATCACGCGGATTTCATTTGCATTTCGGGATCGATCCTCGCCATACTTAAATCAATGTGAGCCGATCACTGGCGACGTCAATCTGTATTTTGAAGTCCTGAAAACTCAAGAAAATGCGAATTGCACTGATTACCGAAACATTTCCCCCGCAGATCAACGGTGTTTCACGCACTCTCGGCATGCTCACAAAGCATCTTTTAGAGCAAGGTCACGATGTTCTGGTGATCCATCCAGACTATGGTGAGATTGCATCGGAACTGGGAATTGATCCAGAATATAAAAACCGCCTTCAAATACAAACAGTTCCTGCGCTGCCTCTGCCATTTTACAAAGAGATCCTGATTCCCAGTCCGCCATTTTCAAAATATAAAACGGTGTTATCCGCTTTTAATCCAGACCTCGTCCATATTGCAACAGAAGGTGGTCTGGGGCTATCGGCTTTGCGATATTGCAAAAAACGTCGATTGCCAGTCGTTTCCAGTTTCCATACCAATTTCGATGCCTATGCGAGCCATTACAGGATGCGCTGGGCTGTTCCGATGGTGGCGCGATATTTACGATGGTTTCATAATCGCACCCTTGCGACTTACGTTCCATCCATGACCATGATCCATCGTCTGGAAACACTTGGATTTGAGAGACTTAGGCTCTGGACACGCGGTGTAAACGCTTCGCTTTTCCGTCCCCAAAGACCTGGATCAAAAGCGGTTCGCGACCAGTTTCAGATCCCTGAAAGTGACGTGGTGATCGGCCATTGTGGTCGTCTTGCGTCTGAGAAAAACATCGACTATCTTGCAGACGTTTTCTCACAAGTCCTTCATAAGTCAACAGATTCACACATTCTTGTGGTGGGAGACGGGCCTTCGAGAATTGGTTTTGAAAATCGCTTGAAAAACATTCCTCACGCCGCTGAAAGAGTCCATTTTAC
>CAMBZY010000245.1 GCA_945872325.1 Candidatus Kuenenia stuttgartensis
TTAGCCATTCTGCTGGAACGACTCTCACAAGAGCTTGGCCGAGATCCAGTGCGCATAGGATTGACAGCGACTGTGCACCCGCTCGACATCGCTGCTCAGTTTCTAGGCGGATTTCAGCCTGCAAAAGATTCGGATGAAAAAAACTTAAATGCGAAGTCTCCCCGGCCTGTGAATATTGTCCGTGCTGTGATGCCAAAGTCGTGGGATCTGCTCGTAAAGCGGGCGTCCGTAGAAATGGATCCCCAACAGCCTCGCACCATCTGGCCAAATTTGGAGAAAGAACTGGTCAGCCTGATCTCTGATCACAATTCCACATTGGTTTTTGCCAACAATCGCTATCTCGTAGAACGCCTGACAGCTCGAATCAATGAACATGTCGAATCGTCGCAAAACAAATCCCCTGAACCAGATCGGTTGGAATCGACTGTTGGTGAAGAACAACCTGAACCATCTTCAGAAGCTTGGGTGCATGCCCACCATGGCTCGATCAGCCTGGAACGAAGACGGTTGACAGAGTCTGCCCTGAAAGAAGGCAGGCTTAAGGGCGTGATCAGCACGGCATCGCTTGAAATGGGGATCGACATGGGTGCAGTCGATCTGGTCTGCCAGATCGGCTCGCCCGGCGAGGTGGCTCGCGGACTCCAGCGCGTTGGGCGTGCCGGCCACTCAGTCGGCGATATCAGCAAGGGCCGCTTTTTTGCCAAAACCACGGCCGATCTACTCGAAACAGCTGCCCTTGTGGAAGCCATGGGGCGTGCTGCCGTGGAGCCACTCGCTATCCCGCAAAATTGTCTTGATATGCTTGCTCAGCAAGTGGTTGCGTGTGTTGCTGTCAGGCCCTGGACGCCTCGCGAACTGTTGCAGATGTTTCGACAGTCATTTCCTTATCAGGACTTGCCTGAATCGGCGTTTGAAGCGGTCCTGGAAATGCTTTCAGGTCGGTTTCGGGTCGAGGCCATACGCGATCTCAAGGCCCGGATTTACTGGGACCGTGTCAAAGATCAACTTGTCGCCCTACCGGGCTCGTCGTCGCTGGCCCTGATGGGCGGTGGTGCTATCCCTGATACAGGTCAATATCCTGTAAAACTAGGCGAAGGTGGCCCGACACTAGGCTCGCTTGACGAGGAATTCGTGCTCGAACGTCGCCCGGGTGAAGCGTTTCGGCTTGGTAGTTCCACCTGGCGAATTGACCGAATTGAGGCCGATCGAGTTGTCGTATCTCCATCTGGTGGAGGAGATATGGTCGTTATGCCGTTTTGGCGAGGCGAAGAATCTCGAAGGTCGGCTACCCTTGGAGCGGCCATTGGAGGTTTAATTCGACGGGTGGGTGATCGGGACAAGCACTCAGACATTTCGGTGTATTTAAGGGACCAATGCCGGCTTGATGATGACTCTGCTGGAGACTTGATCCGGTTCATCGATCGCCAGAAACGGGTTGCGGGATCCCTTCCCGATGATCGCACCATTTTGGTCGAAGCCTTTCGCGATCCCGCAGGTGAAGTGGCATTGGCAATTCTAAGTCCTTGGGGTGGAAGGGTTCATCAAGCTCTTAAACTGATCCTCCAGAATCGACTGTTCGACCGTTTTGGATTCAAACCGGCTGCGCAACATGCTGACGATGGCCTGATTATGCGATTGCCAAGAGATGTTGAGAATCAGCCGCCTCTCGACTTGCTCGATCAACTGAGCTTTGGCGAGGCAAGTGAACGACTGCGGCTTGAACTCGCAGACAGCGCCCTTTTCGGGCTCAGGTTTCGTCAAAATGCGTCACGGGCACTGCTCTTGCCCAGACCTGATCCTGGGAAACGTACACCTCTATGGCTTCAGCGGTTGCGTGCGAAAGACCTGCTTCAGGTGGTCCGTCAGATGCCTGATTTCCCGATCGTTTTAGAGTGTTACAGAGAATGCCTGACACAGGATCTGGATCTCGATCTTTTGAGAAATCTTTTGGAGCAAATTGAGGCTGGTTCGATACGGATTGTCAAGCGATCAGGCGAGTCTGCAAGCCCATTTGCAGCCGATCTGATGAACCGGTTTGAACGGAAATTTCTTTATGAATGGGATCAACCTCATCAAGCAAAAGGTGGGCGAGAGCGTGCAAATCTTGCGGAACCACCTCCCGGGGCAGTGCTTGACGAGTTGCTTGATCCACGTGCGGTTGAGCGGCTTGGGCAGCGTTTGGCGGATGCCTGGAAAAGGCCAGTCCGGTCGGCTGAAGAACTGGCTGAACGAATCGAACGTTTGGGTGATCTCAGCTCTCATGAAGTGATCCCGGAACTTCAACCATTTCTGGATCAATTGGCTGATCGAAAAATCTGCGTTTATTTAAATTCGCACTCTACAAAACATGGTTTGTGGATTACTGCAGAGGAACAAGCGAATTATCAGGCCGCTTTTCCTTACTTATTTTCGAATTCAAAAAAAGAGCCAAAAAAAGCGGCTGTCACTGACATGAGTGAAGCCAGGTGGGCGGCATTGGATAAGATCTGTACCCGATTTGTGAGGACTCGCTCCCTGATCACGGTGGACGATCTGGTACAGCGATATTCTCTGGAGCCTTCCGTAGCTGCTGACTGGTTGGCAAAATGGACAGAATCGGGCGGATTTGTGAGAATTCCGCCAAACGAACAAAACTCCGGGGTCTCGCAGTGGGCAGATGCCCGGCACATGCGTCGAATGGTCGAGATGAGTTTGTCGCAGCGTCGTCGTGATGTGCAATCGATTTCACCTGAATCTTGGGCCGCCTGGGTTGCGGACCGTGCCTTTGGGACAGAAATGGCCCATCAAAAACTCCTGGGAAATGCTGGTTTAGAGGCACTATCTAAAATCCTGATGCCACTCCAGGGCTGGTCAGCAACTCCTCGGGAATGGCGTGATGCGATCCTTCCCAAGCGGCTTTCAGGTGACTATTTTCAAAACCTGGATGCAATGATGAGGCTTGGTGATTGGTCATGGACTGCAATTCATCAGGCTGAAGATCCTCCAGAAGTGCCCCGAATTGCATTTCAGCATCGTGATTTTCCAGGATTTATTGTAAATACTTCAAATGGCTTAGGGGACGAAAAAGGCTGTGTTGGAGAAATTCGCGATTTGTTGATCAAAACTGGTCCTGCCACATCAGCAGAGATTGCATTAAAATTGGCAAAGCCGATTTCCAATATTAGAAATGGGATGAAAGAACTGGTTCGAAGTCAATCCGTGACAAATGAAAAAGTTGTATTTCTCGAACGGTTTTTCAGCTCGGAGTCGCAAACTAAGTCTGGCGGTAGAAAAACGGGTGGCGAACGACAGATCAGCAGACCTCCCAGACGAATCGACGGTTTTCGGGCATTGCTGGCTCAGCAGGGAGTTGGTGGGGGGCAGCGTGGGTTGGGACGCAACGCATTGACGCAGGAACCAGGCACTGAAGGGCGTTGGAGGTGGCTGTCAAGGGCCGATGATGATGTCACGTCAGATCGGGATGAATCGGGAACACGAATGGCGGCCTGGGCTGCATTATTAATGCAACGATATGGTGTCGTTTGCCGGGAAGTGGTCAATTTTGCAGCTCCCGGCCTGACTTGGGCTGAGCTTGCGGATTGGCTTGAATCTGCCGAATGGCGCGGCGAGGTGCGACGCGGCTATTTTGTGGAAGGTCTATCAGGCGTCCAGTATACGACAGACGATACCGCAAATGAACTCGTGATGTTTTGCGACCGGATTGCAACAGGTGCTGAGCAAACGGGCTTGGATCCATCGATTCATTTGGTCTCAGCGATTGATCCTGCAAACGTTTATGGAGCGTCTGCACCTCTGGACTTGCCGTTGATTGAAGGTGGCCGTGCCCGATTGCCACGGATCCTGAGCAATTCGCTTGTGCTGGTGGATGGTCGCCCTGTCTGGATTGTCCAGGAGCGTGGAAAACGTTTAACCAGCCTCCCACATGCATCCGAAGCGGTTCGTGAGCAAGCACTTCGGCATCTTATTAGAAATTTCACAGGAACTTCAACAAAATGGACGGTAACAGTGCTTGACGATGCCCCACCTGTGACCACAAAATGGGCGGAAGTGTTGGGACAATTGGGGTTTGTGCATGACGGACTTTCGATGACCATGTACCGGGGCCTGAGTTAAATCTGTCAGACTAAAGGATTGATTTCAATGGCAGACGAAGATAATGAAAATGAGATGCAACTTCATCAGAATATGAATGAGTATGACGGCCAAAATGGCTCTATACTCTGGGACTGTGTGATTATCAGCGACCTGCATCTTGGAAGCGAAGTCTGTCAGGCTCAAGAGTTGGAGCGTTTTTTGGAATGGGTGGTGTCGCGAACCCGAATGCTGATTATCAATGGCGATATTTTTGATGATTTAAATTTCAAGAGATTGAAACGCCACCACTTTAATTGCCTTCGTATTATTCGCAGAAACACCGACAGGCCAGACTTTCGAGTGATCTGGATGCGTGGGAATCACGATGGCCCTGCGGATATTATCAGCCATATTGTAGGGGTGGACATTCTGGACGAGTATTTATTTGATAATGGTCCATTAAAATTATGGATTCTGCATGGAGACCAGTTCGATACCATTGTGAGTGGCTATAAGGGTCTGACAGAATTCTTTTCGGCGCTGTTTCGCGGAATTCAAATGGTTGTTCCATTGAGGTGGTGTCGATGGATTCGACGTCTATCCAAGGACTTTCAGCGCAATACGCCAGTGATTCGGCATCGTGCGACCGAGGAAGCCAAGAGGCGTGAATGCAATTCCGTCACGTGTGGGCATACGCATCATGCTGAAGATACTGTGGTCAATGGAATTCGCTATATTAATACAGGCACCTGGACGGAACAAACCCCCTGCCCTTACCTTTGGATTCAGGGAAATGAGATGGGGCTGAGCCAATGGCCGGGCGAGGAGCAGGCGACTCTTGAATTCAAATGAGATTCAAGCGAGATTAATTCTTCATTCTGGACTTCGAAGCTTTTAAGCGAGCAGAGGCCCAGTCGAACTGTTTCTCCGTTTTCTTTGAATTCGCCCAGATGGAATTCATCATACCGCTGGCTTCATCCGGTTTAAACCCACGCGTCACAAGTACATCCATTCCACGCATTTCAACAATCAGATCGCCTGAAACGAATTTCAGGTTGCCATCCACAGGCTTTTGATCCGTCCAGACAGGGCTTTTGTCACTCTTCCACTGTTTTGAAATTCCGGATGTAAACTCGTATGCATCCTGAGCTGAGTCCCAGGTCGTCATCCAGACACAGGCGAATTTATTCTTTTCGGTTAACGATTCAAATACAGAGAGTGTATCGCCATCCCAACCTGCGGCTGCATTTCGTCCTCCATTCTGGCTTAATAAAATCCGTATGGTTAATTCGCCAAGAACACTTTCTCCAAGCTGTTTAAATCCGTCAGGAGTTTTAAAAACTCCAAGTTTAATGGACATTGG
>CAMBZY010000246.1 GCA_945872325.1 Candidatus Kuenenia stuttgartensis
GCAAACCATCTCTGCGTGAGAAACCAGCCCGGCAATGCCTGTTCTTCAAGCCACTCCATAAATCGGGGGTTTGAAATATCCACGATGATCGGCTGGGGCATGGGAAAAGATCTCTTTTCTTTCATTCTCGAATGCAATCGGTCATCCACACACCGGCAACTCAGGATTCAATTCTGAAAACGTGAGCCGTTCGCTCTGGGGAAAGCTCAATATAAGCCTTGCCGCCCCTCCACGTATAAACATCGCCTGTGATTAAGTCATGCGCAAAATATTCGCGATCAATCGACAGGTCGAAATGACTCATCTGAACATCCACAAATCCAATTTGAGTTTGATGTGGATCCAGATTCACCACCGTCAATATCCGGTTACTTCGGTCAGGAGTGACCTTGGAATAGGCAATGATCGAGGGATTATCCACCTCATGAAACTTCAATGAATCGTTGGAATGAAGCGCAGGATTGCCCTTCCGAATGTGATTGATTCGTCGGATCAATGGCTTGAGATTTCCAGGCCGATTGCGATCCCATGTCCGAATCTCATATTTTTCTGAGTTTAAATACTCTTCACTGTTAGGCTTGACGGGCTTGTTTTCATAAAGCTCGAATGGTGGGCCATAAATCCCGTAGGTCGCACCAAGAGTGGCCGCCAGAATCAGGCGAATTCGAAATGCAACCGGGCCACCGTCCTGAAGAAATTGGTGCAGAATATCAGGCGTATTTGCAAACAGGTTGGGGCGAAGATATTCTTTGCAACTGGATTGGGTCAGTTCCGTAAAATATTCCGTCAGGCCCAGCTTATCATTTCTCCACGTAAAATAGGTGTAAGACTGTGTGAATCCAGCCTTGGCGAGGCGTTTCATCAATTTCGGTCGGGTAAATGCTTCGGCCAGAAAAATCACGTCAGGATGATCCCGGCCGATCTCTTCCAGGCACCACTCCCAAAACGGAAACGGCTTGGTGTGCGGGTTATCGACCCGAAATATTTTCACGCCCTGCTCAATCCAGTAAATAAAAATATCGCGCAATGCATTCCATAAGCCTTGCCAATCCTTGCATTCAAAGTTCAATGGGTGAATATCCTGATACTTTTTAGGCGGATTTTCCGCATAGCGAATCGATCCATCAGGCCTGATCGTAAACCACTCGGGATGCTCTTTCAGCCACGGGTGATCGGGCGAACATTGAAATGCAATATCGAGTGCAATTTCCATATCTAGTTTAGAACAGGCGTCGACCAATTGATGAAAGTCGTCCAGAGTCCCCAATTGGGCATGAATCGCTGTGTGACCACCCGCTTCAGACCCGATCGCCCAAGGGCTTCCGGGATCGCCAGGCCCGGCCACCAGACTATTATTCGGGCCCTTCCGAAACTGAGTTCCAATTGGATGGATCGGCGGCAGATAAAGCACATCAAAACCCATATCGGCAATTTCAGGCAGCCTTCGAATCAGATCCTGAAAATCACCATGCCTGCCATACTCAAATGCAGATGATCGTGGGAACATTTCATACCATGCCCCAAATACGGAGCGTTCCCGATCGACCCTTAAAAGTCTTGCAGAGTCAAGTGTTGAGACCTGTCCACGGGGGCCATAACGGGACATCATCTCATGCAGCTTTTTTTCTTTCACAAGCTGCAGCCGTTTTTCAATTGAAATCGATTCGTCGGTCAATTGTATTTCATATGCACCAAGCAATTCTGAACCAGCCACATCGCCAGCTTCTTGCGCAGATACCACCGCATGATTTATTAAGATCTGGCCTTCCAGCAGTTCGAGCTTAATGGAAACACCGGCTTCAAATTTCTTTTCGATCTCATGAATCCATGTCTGAAATGAATCCATCCAGGCATGAATCTTGAACTGCCACATTCCGATTTGATCCAGCACGCCCAGTTCGGCGACAAATCGATCCAGACCCGGCCCGAGGCTGATGAAGCCGTGAGAAATGGTCATCTTTGACGGGCTGATCAGGACCAGTTCGGCGGCCAGAATATCGTGGCCATCGGCAAACAGGTCGGCTTCGATCTTGATCCTGTCACCGAGTTTGCGCACGATCGGGAACCGGCCTCCATCGACATCCGGAGTAACGTTTTCGATAATGACTCGGCCAGAATTCGGGTTCGACATCGGTTTCTCGGAAGCATTCGGCAAGGTCTTGAAAATCGCCATGGACCGGTTCAGGTTAAAATTAGATCCAAGTTCGATCAATGGCAATCTTTGCGGATTGAGAAAAGTTTCCATTCAAACTGGGCTTGTGTACATTCCCGATTCCGATTAAACATTTGGTGAACACACAGAGGATCGCCACAGCCCAACGAATCCCCCAATCCGATTGCCAACGCTATCAAACTCGATTCAGGGCTGTTCAACCAGAAGAGGCATAAAGTGGCTGGGACTAACGCCGATCTGGCTTTAGCGGCCTTCGCCTTTGACACGGAGTCACGCCAATGGGTCTCGACATTGCACTGGGATTAATCGCTCTGGGAATGGCTGTCAGTGGCTATCGGCATGGCTTCTGGCAACAAATCATGCGACTACTTTGTCTGGTGGTTGGACTGTATGCAGCAGAACCGATCGCCATCCGGCTCGAACCATTTGTGGTTCAGCACATCAAGCTGGAAGATCCGAAAATGCTTCAGCGAGGCCTCTGGTGGTTCTGCTGGGCCCTCATGTACACGCTCGGAAGTCTTTTAATCGGATTCAGTGCGAAGGTCTCCAAGTGGCGTAAAAGTCCGCTTCAGGCTGAACTTGAACCGCCTGGAAAATTCGACCCGATCATGGGCTTTCTGTTCGGACTTGCCAAAGCCGTTGTGGCCGCTGCATTTATTTCAGCAGCCACCGATCGCTATGCCATCCCGAAAATTGAGCACAAGGAATGGGCTAAAAAATACGTGGCAGCGTCCAAGGCTTTGGAATATTCACGGAAATACGAACCCGTTCCAAAAATACTGGCCGCTGAGCCGATCAAATCCATGCTGACCATCATTCAGGAGCGTGGCCTTGGCGGCGAATCCACCAAAGAGATGATGAGCAGCCTGAAGATCCCTAAAGAAGAGTGGGACAGACTTTACAGCCTTCGTGACAAAGGCGTGGACCTGATCAACAAGACCAAGACGGCTGCCAAGGAAGGCTCCAAAGTGCTCGACGAGGCTCAGGATCTGGTCAAGAAATCCGAAGTCCTGAAAAATGCCATGAGCGACACGGATAAATCGAAACGCTGATCCAAAATGACAGCTGTAATCGATCCACTGGCCAGCGAGATTTATGTACCGAGCCGGTGGCTCAGAATTCTGATTGCCACGGGAGTCATTTTGACTCTGGGCGGCTACGAATCGCGGGTTATCGACCAATGCTATCGGCTCCCAATCCTTGAAAAAAGGCTTGATCCATCGTCATTTCCGATGGACCAATTTGTCGATTCTTTTACAGATTTCAACCCACATCAAGTCTATGTGGAACTTCTCGCAATTGGTGCAAAAACGGTCGGGCTTTCGCTCACTTTATTCTTGCTTCATATCCTCACAGTTGCATTTTGTATTTCAGCCATCTGGAGGATCAGAAAATCTCTCTGGCCAGAATTGCCTGAATGGTCGGACTGGGTCCTGGTCGCCATGTTTGCATTATTGAAGGCAGGCAATCTCGGCACGAATCATCTCTGGGAAGATCATTTGCTGGATCGCCAGATCGGATTCACACTTGGGTGGCTGGCACTGGCGGAATTCCTCAGCGCTGGCAGAAGAAAAACATGGACCATACCGATCCTGATCGGCGCAATGGCCGTGATTCATCCTGGGCTTGGCGTCCTGACATCAACACTTTGGCTCGGAATATTCCTGATTGCATTCTGGCTTGGAATGGTCCGTCTGAATGCATTTGCACAATTTTCCGTATCCATGATAGCCGCAATGATTCCATGGGCCGTGATTTATTTACCTCAAGCCAGTGTGATGAAACAGGGTGTGGAGAAATTCGAATTCTGGGCACTTGCAACCGAATTGCAAGGCCCTCAGCACATGCGTCCGATATTCTGGAGGGAATCGCAGTGGCTGTCTGCTGGAATTCTCGTTGTCATGGCACTGGTGTCAGTCAAATTATATCGGTCAAAATGCAACCTGGAATCGCTGAAGAAAATTGCGATCTGGTCAAGCCTGATTTTATTTGGATTATTACTGGCTGTCTCACTGATCGAAATATTCCATGTTTTGGATGTCGCACTGGCACAGCCGTTCCGGCTTGCAACTCCACTCAGAGGAGTTTGCCTGCTTGCATTGCTTCCGCACCTAGTCCGCCTGATCCAACAACAGACCCTGATTGGAATGGCCAGAGCTTTGGGGCTCTTATTCTCGATGCGTTCGGACTGGGGATTCGTCGTTGCATGTGCCGTTGAACTCACTATGATTGCAACTGATCTTTGTTTCAAATCGCGATGGATTGGAAATCGCCAGATTCGATTTCAATGGATGTTCTTTCTGGCAACAGGATTTTATGGAATTTTCTGGCTCATGAAGCACGATCCTTCTGAAAGCGAATCGCTTTTGATTGGCGGGTATCTCACAGGTTTAATGATTGTGTTGGCGGCACGTCGATTACAATTAAGATTCGGCTGGAATGCCTTTAATTTGCGACTCAATCAAACGCCGGGAAGAGCGTCCCGACTGGTGATTTATTCCTGGGCTTTGCCAATGATTGCATTGATTTGCGGATTTTGCGATCCAACTGGTCAATTCAAGGTCACACAACTGATTTCATCAATATGGCGGGTTGCGGAAATACCGATATCAGATAGCGAAAGGATGGGCGTTTGGGCTCGCCGGAATATTCCTGAAGATGCGATGGTATTAATCCCTCCACGTGACAAGTCGTTCCGATATTGGTCGCGCCGGAGTGTGGTTTGTAATGTGGCGGGCAGCCCTTATCAGGCAAAGTCATTAAAAGAATGGGCACTTCGGCTCAAAAAACTCGCTGGCGAGTCGGATTTATCGCTGATCGAATTCGTCCGGCAATGGCCGGAAAAACGTGTTGAGTTTGAAATGGGATTTGAGCGGCTCAGCGCTGATGGATGGTCGGCACTGGCAGATGAATTTCAGGCAGACACCTTGATGCTGCCGGCAACGGAGCAGGGAAAACGACTAGAAAAGATGGGCTGGAGGCAGGTTCATGTGGCTGGGAAGTGGTCCATGTGGCAGAGGTCAGGCGATCAGGCCCGAACGGCTTCAAAACGTTAATGACACAGAGAAGCCAATTCTGTTATGATCCATGTTGCCTGATCCATTGATAGTATCAGGCCCACACACATCAGCTTCGGACTACGATGAACGCACCGAATACGCTCAGCCGGCTTGGTAAAAATGCTGGAACTCCTGCCATCAGCGACTTGATGCGACTGGCATTTTCAAGGCCTGAGCTGATCTCGCTGGCGGCGGGATTT
>CAMBZY010000247.1 GCA_945872325.1 Candidatus Kuenenia stuttgartensis
CGTAGTTCTGAATCAGGGCCGTTTTCGATAAACACCTGACGAATTCCGCGCGATCTGTTCGAGGATCTCGACTGGCTTTCCGGGCCCCAAGTCAATTACGTGGATCGGAACGTGGCCCGAATTCCACTCCTTGATTTTTGCAGGGGTTGGGGAATCGAACTGACCGTCTGTGAGCAAAAAAACGGCGTCAGGTTTAAGCCCGATTGCCTGACGTAATGCATTGCCCGGTAAGGTTCCATCCTGAGGTGTGAGCCGGCTGAGCCACTGGCTGACCTTGCGGGTTTGATCCGCTCCAGATGTCACATAAGGGCCGAATGGCAGGGGCATGGTTTCGCTGTCAAATGCGATCACATAATACTGCTGAGGCCACTTCAAAGCCTTGATGGCTCGGATAATTTCAGATTGAGCCATTCCCCTACGGTTCCCATCGAGCATGCTTGTGGAGTTGTCCAGCACGAAGATAAAACGCTCGCCTGGCGATCGAACCCCAAAGAAGGAAATGGAATGAGGGCTTGTGCTGACATTTGCTGAGCTTGACGAATTCGTCTGGCTGGGCTTTTTGCCATGAATCTGGTTGAATTTTTCGGTCGAGATGATCGAGGGTGGCTCTTGGCTGGCTTTACTTTTGGGTTTAGGGGCCGGCTGATCCATCCACAGGCTGGAGTTGATGAGCAAGGCACAGAGGATTCTTATCGCGATATGACCCATGTCGGATTGGAGAAGTTGAACAACTTTTCAAGAGATTCGAGTTCGCCGAATGAGCCACAATACCTACTATAGCAATTAGTTCGAACTTTTGTGAGCCTAGTTTGATTGATAAGTCGGAAAGAGACTGATTCACGAAACTCAGCGTTGGGGCTTGAGTATCGCATCCCGCTTTGTCATGATGCATCAAAGATGGAATCAAGTTCAGGCAGAGATTGGCCGCTTATCTGAGTGTGTCGGATCTGTCTGGCGGAATCGGACACATCCTAGAGCAAATCATCGTGGAATCAGCTTTCTTAATCGCAAATGCACTGACGATGGCCGATTACGGCTCGATCCTGGTCACAATCGCACTGCTTGTGGTTCTGGAAGGCCTGCTTAGCGCTGATAATGCGTTGGTTCTGGCTGTACTGGTGCGGCACCTGCCCAAGGATCAGCAGAAGCGAGCGTTGCGATACGGGATTATCGGCGCATTTTTCTTTCGAATCATCGCTGTTTTGTTCGCCAGCTACCTCCTGGAATACTGGATTTTCAAGGTGGTGGGTGCTTTCTATCTGATCTTCCTCGCCATGAAGCATTTTTTAGGCGAGAATCATGACGACGAATTGAGTGGCGGATCGAAAAAGCATGGTTTCTGGCGCACCGTGATTGGCGTCGAACTGGCAGATATTGCATTCTCAATTGACTCGATTCTGGCTGCCGTGGCGATGGCGGAAGGCTTCAAGGAGCATATCAAAGCCGCCACACTTTTTGGCATCTCCTATGAGCTTCTAACCGTTTGGATCGGCGGAATGCTCGGCATTATCACCATGCGATATGTAGCCGGCATGTTTATCGCCCTTCTTGACAAAATGCCAGGTCTGGCCAGTGCTGCGTACCAACTTGTCCTTTGGATCGGTATCAAATTGCTCGCCAGCGGAGTCGATCAAGCCTTCCATCTGGCAACCGCCGATCGCGCCACAGGCTGGAGGAGTCAACTGCCGAAAAGTTTGCTGGACATGCACTTCGAAATTTCAGAGACTTTATTCTGGACAGTTATGGCGTCGATCATTGTGGTCGCTGTTTTGCGAAGCCTCTCGAAGAAGTCGCGACTCGACCCCGAATTTGTCGAGACCATGCGTGACCTCAGCAAGATGGATCAGTCGATCGACGAAGCTGCAAATGATGCCGTGGATTCGATTGGCGATGCGATGAGGCCTGAAGGCTGAGTTGCGAACAAAATTCGTAATTCCTAAAACACGGAACAGGTTCTCATAGAATCTGGTCTTGGTTTTCAAGATAACGTTGCATGAACTCAAGAAACGAGTCGCTCATCTTTTCGCCGGATATCGTTTCGCCTGTAACTCGATATACAGGCGCCATTTGCAACGGGTCATCAGTGAGCCTTACGGCATACAGCCAGCAACTGATGCAGTGGTCCGCAAAGACGAAGCAATCTGGGTAACGAAATTGATCTGGATAATGGTATTGGTTGATTGAATTCGGAACGAGCTCAAGATGTACGGGCTTGACCTGCTCGATGGACCAGAAGCAATTGTAGTTCTGATCCATTTGGCCTCCTGTCCCATTGGCAGATTTAAAATAATGATGAAGATCAAGTGGTAATTTTACCTGATATTTAAATTCAAAAGCCTGAATGCATTCGTCCGTTACACCTGGAGGAATATTTTCAATACCTGAATGGTGCCAAAGTGCAATGATCTTTTTCCAAATGGAATTCATCGTTTATGGCTATTCAGGGAGATTATGATTCATTGATCCAGATGAATGGATCGTTACTGGAAAAAACTGCCCAGAGATCACTCCAGGCAGGATTTGCGAATCAAGTGATCACTTTTTCTTCCAGACGTGGACAAACACATCTGAGCCTGCCTTGGTAGAAAAATCGCGTGGGCGGGGCTTGCCTGGGGGTGCAAAGCAAACGGTCCACACATCATTTTCGATTTTATAAATCCCCAGATAGCTTTGGCCTTTCAGAGGGCCTTCCACGTGCCTGGAATCAATCTCTTTGGGGCTTTTATTTGGGTTCAGCTTATGCGTTCCTGTGATGGACGACTCACCCACCTTGCCAAAATGCTTGTTTCCATCCATCTTGAGCGAAGTGGACTTCAGAATATCATCCGTAATCTTTTCTCCATTCAGCTCACCACTCACCATCGTGTATGTCCCATTAAGAATGGTATTATCGGCTGACTTCCAGGACTGGAGGTCGTGTCCTGTTCCTACTTTTGACGAAAATTCCATAGGCCTGGGCTTACCTGGAGGGGCGAAGCAAACGCGATATCCGGTTTCAGTGAATTCGTAAATGCCTAGCGAGACCGGAGCGTTTGCTCCATTTGAAGTGGAAATGGAATCGATCCATTTCGGGTTTTTTGTAGTGTCGAGCTTTATTGTGCCGGATTGGCTGGTCCCAATCTCTGACGAAGCTGGAAAATCGAAATTCTTGCCATCAAAATGGATGAGAGTTTTTGCCGTCTCAGCTTCGGCGAGTTTGACTCCATCACGCTCGCCTGAGACTAACGCCCACGAGCCTTGGAAATGGTTTAAATCCTGACTTGGTGTTTCAAGCCGAGCCTGAACCGAAGTGGTCTGAAAAAGAGCCATCGCGCTGATGGCCGCAAAAAGTCGAAGTCGCATGGGGAATTGTCCGTTTTCTTGAGGTTTATGTCTGGCAGTATGATCGGGCATGGTCTGTCAAAATCGTTATCAATTCTAAAAGATAACAGAATGGCCGTGATGTCGGCAAATAGGATTGACTCTTGTGCAAGGAATTTAAAAATCGCTTTTACTTCAATCGGTCAGTAATTCGCGATTTATCGCACCCGTGCGATCATCTAAACCTTGCTGTCGATAACTTCTATGAATGGCATTGAAACGCCCGAGAATTGATGCGATCGCGTTTCATCGGTGGTCAAGCGGATCTTTTTCTGATAAAATACGAATATCTCGTCTGTAAAGACCATAGAAAAACCGCCCTTCACGCATCATCCTGAAATCATGCGAAACATGAAGAACCAACCCATGACCAAGCTCAATCGACTCGTTGGTAAGAAACTTCTTCAATCGGTTCTATGCCTGTCAGCATCGTCGCTGACCAGCTTTGCAGCTGATGTCCCCAAAGTGACCGACCAATATCGTCCGGCCGTGGCCGAGGCTTCCGACGAAGGCAAAAATGCCATCGCCCGCTTTCGCCTCCCTGCAGGGGCAAAGATGCAACTTATGGCCGCCGAGCCTATGCTGGCCAACCCTGTCGCTTTCACTTTCGACGAAAAAGGTCGGGCCTATGTCGTGGAAACCTTTCGGCACCACAAGGGCGTGACCGATATCCGCAGCCACATGGACTGGCTTGAAGATGACCTGGCCAGTCGCACCGTGGCTGATCGTGTGGCGATGTACAAGAAGCACTTGAAAGACGATTTTCCGACATATAACGTCGAACAAGAACGTGTTCGCCTGCTGGAAGATAAAAACGGCGACGGCGTTTATGACTCCTCAAGCATCTTCGCCGAAGGCTTCAAGCAGCCCGAAGATGGTCTGGGAGCAGGCGTTCTGGCTCGCAAGGGGGACGTCTATTTTACTTGTCTGCCTAAGCTCTGGCTCTTAAAAGACACGAACGGCGATGGCAAGTCGGATGTCCGCAAAGCCTTGCTCGACGGCTTCGGGGTCCACGTCGGCTTCCTCGGCCACGACCTTCATGGACTGAAGATTGGTCCTGACGGCCGATTGTATTTCAGCATCGGCGATCGTGGGATTAATGTCAAAACACCGGAAGGAAAGCATCTGAATCTGCCTGATACAGGCTGTGTGATGCGTTGCGAGCTGGATGGCTCGAATATGGAAATTTATGCTTATGGTTTGCGGAACCCTCAGGAAATGGCTTTTGACGAGTTCGGGAATCTGTTTACGCACGACAATAACAGCGATTCCGGCGACAAAGCCCGCGTGACGTATCTCACGGAAGGGGCGGACCATGGCTGGCGTATTGGCTACCAGTTCTTTAATGATCGAGGCCCGTGGAACAACGAAAAAATGTGGTATCCGCCATATGAAGGTCAGGCTGCTTATATTGTCCCTCCGATTGACAATCTGGGCAACGGCCCATCGGGGCTGACATACAACCCGGGCCTGGGTTTGGGCGGTCGTGAAAAGGGCAAGTTTTTTGTGGCCGATTTCAAAGGCTCCAACGCACTTTCAGGCGTCCGCACCTTTAGCGTAGAGCCCAAGGGGGCTGGATACCGCATGAGTGGCACGGAAGATTATGTCTGGGGCATGTGCGTGACGGATGTCGATTTTGCCCCCGATGGCGGGCTGGTCATGAGCGATTGGGTGGACGGCTGGGCCCAGCCCGGCAAGGGCCGCCTCTATAAAATGACATTTCCGGAAATGGCCAATCGCGATGATTTGAAAGAGACCGCTAAACTCATCGGCGAAGACCTTTCCAAGCGTCCTGTGGCTGATCTGGTGGCTTTGATCAATCATCCAGATATGCGTGTGCGTCAAGAAGCTCAATTCGCACTTGTGGGTAAGGCAGCAGAAGGCCGCGAGGCACTGGTTGCAGCGGCCCACGGCGGCCCTTCACTGCTGTCAAGACTGCATGGGATTTGGGGCGTGGGCATGATTGCCCGCAAAGATGCCAGTGCCAAGGCACAAATCCGAGACCTTCTGAACGACGGGACCGCTGAAATTCGTGCCCAGGTGGCGGAAACGCTGGGCGATCTGCGTGATC
>CAMBZY010000248.1 GCA_945872325.1 Candidatus Kuenenia stuttgartensis
TCTCCAAAATCGTGCTGCAATCGCGATGCCACTTCTGGGCCATTCCGAAGATTCGCTGGATCACAACCAGCCGATGATGCTTTGGTATGGGATCGAACCTCTAGCAAAAACCGACCCGGCTGCCCTGACGAAACTTTTTCAATCGTGCAAGATTCCAATAATTCGAAAATGGATCAGCCGACGCTTAATGCAAGATTATGAAGCAGACGAGCAATATTTAAACGCTCTATTAAACTCGAGCCTGAATCAGCCATTGGAAGTGAAGTTGGATTTGATGAGCGGGATGTCCGAAGCGATGAACGGCCGGCGAAGAGCCAGAAAACCGAAAAGCTGGGACGCCTTTGTCAGCTCCATGAAACCATCGCAGACCAGTGAATCTGTCGAAAAGGCAAGAACAATGAGTGCCTTTTTTGGAGATGGATTGGCATTGGAATCGATCCGGGCGATCGCTCTGGATTCCAATCGCGACCTGAATTCTCGTCGCAATGCCCTGAAATCGCTGATCGAAGCACGTTCTCCAGGCTTGCGTGAGGATTGTATGAACCTGTTTCAGGTCAGAGATTTATCCTCCACAGCCGCCGAGGGACTTGCCCTTTTTGACGATCAGGAATTGGTCGCAAATGCAATCGCTCAGTTCAGCAAGCTCTACGGATACGAACGGGCGCCTGTCATCTCTGCCCTGATCACCCGCCCGAAGTGGGCGATGGCTGTTCTGGAAGCAGTCGAATCTGGAAAAATCCAGAGAGAATTAATCACCGCCGCCATGGCCCGACAGATCCGCGGGCACCGCGATCAGCCCCTCATCGCCAAGCTCACCAGTGTCTGGGGCATCATTCGCGACACAAATTCAGGCCGATTGGAGCTGATCAATCAGTGGAAATCGCGGATGACAGAATCCACCCTCAGCAAAGCTAATCTGGCTCAAGGACAGTCGATTTTCAAGAAAGCCTGTTCCAGCTGCCACAAAATGTATGGCGAGGGTGGAACAAACGGCCCTGATCTGACCGGTAGTGGTCGTGATAATCTGGATTACCTCCTCCACAATATTATCGACCCATCAGCGCAGGTTCCAGCCGGTTTCAGACTCTCAGAAATTGCAATGAAAGATGGGCGGTTACTGAGTGGGGTGATTTCGAACCGGACACCTAAATCCATGACCATTCAGACGGCTACGGAAACCATTGCGATCGACGCCGGTGACGTCGAAGAAATTCGGAATACCGAACTTTCGCTCATGCCAGATGGTCTGCTGGAGAACTTGAAAGAAAACGAAGTGCGTGACCTGTTCGGCTATTTGATGAAGAAATAAACCAACGACATACCGTCGGACACTCTGGATTTGAGCCTTTGAAATGCCCCTGATTTCATAAGCTGGCTGGGGTTGATGATGGGAATCGTTCGCTGGAGACTTGCTATCCTTCTCGCCAGAAGTCAGAATGGAAACGACCACTTTGGGAGAATCCATTGAGGGTTCCATGTCTCCATATCTTCATAATCGACAGGGACTCATGAAAATCCGCTTGATTCCTTCAAATACTGATGGCAATCCGGTACTTCAATATCTAACCAGCTTATTGATTGACCAGTCACTACTCATTGACGCAGGTTCAGCCGGATTTACCTCCACAATATTTTCGCTCCGCAAACTAAAAAATATTTTTATTTCGCATGCCCACATGGACCATGTCGCTTCTCTACCTTCATTGCTGGAGGCGTATCTCGCCAACCGCTTACCTCCCCCGACCATCTGGACCAGCGCAGAAACCCTTCAGAGCCTGAAATTGCATTTATTCAACAATGAGCTTTGGCCAGACTTTTTTAGCCTTGGTTCGAAAGAACATCCCTGGTTAAACGTGCGAGAATCATCTGATTTTATTCCAATAGAATTAGAAGGATTTCGAGTCACTCCAATTCCAGTCAACCATGTGATTAAAACACAGGGCTATCTGATCGAATCCAGCGAAGCAACGATTCTGATTTCGTCCGACACAGGCCCTAGCCATTCAATTTGGGAAATTGCAAATCAACAGAAACGACTTGACGCCATTATCCTTGAAGTCTCCTTCCCAAAGAGACTTCAGGGGATGGCTGACCTATCTCGCCACCTCACGCCAAAAACATTCGGGCTTGAACTAGCAAAGCTTGAAAATCACAACCCAGCAATCCTGGCAGTACATTTAAAGCCCTTGATGCGATCGACCATAATTAATGAGCTTCATAAAATGAACCTGGAACGACTTGTGGTCATGAGATCCGACCACGAATATTGCTATCCATCCTGATACGATTTTCCTGAAAACTCATCACAGTGTAAATTCCGCAATTCTTGCCTGGTTCTTTACGATAGATAGCAAATCAATTCCGCTCATCCGATGAGCAGCGTCATGCGGGCACGCATATACGCAAGATGGTTCACTACCTGCCCCGAGCGACTGACAAAGGTCACAGGTTGTCGCTTTTGTCGAAGTTTTAGGCTCAGCCTTCCGTCCTGCTCCGGATTCTATTTGAATATCCACCATATTGATATTGCCATAAGGGCAATTCTGCGAACAAAGACCACACCCGATGCACCAGTCCTCTATGACAATTTCGCGGGTATCCCGACGTCGAATAGAACCGACGGGACAGCCCACCATGCAGTAAGGATCAAGGCACGAGCGACAGGAACTGGCTACCAGAAAATTATCGAAACGAAGCCCTTCGCGAATCAGTCTGGTCACACCTCCATGGGTATCCGCACAGGCCTTGGTGCATTCATCACATCGGGTACATTTCGCAAGATCAAGCACAAGAAGACTTTGAGCCTCTTGAAGCCCCTGCTCCAGAAAGCTGTCGAGAGTGCGAGATGAAAGCTCTTTCTGAAGCTGATTATTTGTTCCAAGCCGTTTCCTAGCCTCATTTAACAAAGATGCCCTGACTTCCGGATACTTTTCAATCATCACACGAAAATCTTCGGAACTGATTCGTACCACTTCAACGTGATCCAAAGCTGTACAAGTTGCAATTCGAGTCGGTGTCAGGCCAAGTTCCTTCAGTTCTGGAAGTTCCGCCAGAAGTCCGATTTCACCCACAAAACCGCCTTGTCCCACATAATTCAATACAATCTCCTGGTCGCTGCCAGGCCTAGTCTGACTGACTTTGACGAACCCGGTTCGGATCAAATAGAGTCCGTCCACAGCCGGGGCCCCCTGCCTGAAAATCACCTCGCCAGGCATCAACCGTCTTAATACAACCTCCGCACGCATGGTATCGACAAATTCCTGAAACGCCTCGGGACGGGCTTTCAATGAGTCAAACAAAGGAACATTTCGCAAGTGATTATCAATCGCACGCTCGCGATAAATTGTCTGCAATCGCTTCCGAAATGATGGACTTCGCTGCAACACATAAAGCACGTTCCGAAGCATTTCAAGTACAACCACATTTCCAACAGCACGAACTGTGGCTGACCTTGGATAATTGTTCATACATGTCATTTCACCAAATAAATCGCCTGACTTCAACTTGGCTCGAGGGTTACGCAAATCCAAACTCTCAGGAGCATCCACCGAAATCGTTCGGCCCAGATTTACAGATTCATTATCAGCAAAAAGGTCGGTATTAAAAGTCTGCTTGAGACGGCTCCAAAATCCTTTTTCAGGCTGATTTTTCAAAGACTTCACCGGCGATTTCAAGAAAATCTCCACCTCCCCTTCTTCAATTAAAAATGCCGTGGATCCATATTCCCCCTCTGTACAAATAATTTCACCGTCAGAAAACCTCCGCCTGACAATCGCACCTTCATTCCATCGTAAAAATGGCGCAGAAACACCTGAAAACGCTTTACGAATCTCGCGAATCTTATGACGCGAAAGGCTCGCAACGTTCACTGGCTCCCCATCAAGATGCGTGCCTACCGTAGACCGAAATGTCAACGCACCTGTCGGACATGAAATCATGCACTCACCACAGGCAATGCAATTGCTTTCGCCCATCGGGTCGCCAAGGTCAAAGGCAATCGTCGCATCAAAACCCTTCCCTGACCGACCAAGAATCTGGTTGTCACGCACTTCATTACATCCGCGAATACAACGATCGCACATAATGCAGGCGGAATGATCCACCGATATCACTAGTGAAGTTTGATCAAGCTTTGATTTGGCAGGCGTTTTCTCAGCCGGGCTGAATCGATTCTTGGTAATTTTCAAGCGTTTGCCGAGCGATTCCAGCTCGCAATCGCCCGGATTTCTGCGTTCTTTTTCGCACGGGTCTGGATGATCCGCAAGCAACAATTCTACCAATGTTTTAACAGACCTCTGAATCCGCGTTTTCGCCTTTTCGTCGGGCGATGCCAGGGTGTCGATCACCATGGTTTCTTCCACCCTGTGCTGACAGGCTGGCAAGAGTTTACGTTCGACGGAGACCTGTCCAGTCCGGGCCTTGAATTTTGCAATTTGAACAACACAGACACGGCAAACAGCGACTGGATCCTGATGGTCTCGATGGCAAAGGATCGGGATCGGATTCGATTGCATCTGTTGCGAAAAACTCGAGGATGTAAACATTTCCTGACTTTTACCTGAAATTGCAAATTCCCGACTCATACTCGATAAAGAAAACTCTCGACTCATTCCCTCGACTGAAAACTCGCGAGACTGATTATTATACGCGAGACTCACTGCATCATAAATTGTTGTTGGACGAGGAATAATCAGCCCATCCGCATCGCGCATCACATTCCCCATGGAATCCGTTTTAGGCACCGCTTTCGGGACCTCAACTTCCCTGCCGTCGATACGCACTGTAACAAGGGTTTCAAGTTCGTCGCGAGTCGCCGGATCCATGCGGAGGAGCTGCCCATCACTGTCGCGAGCGAACAGATTTTCCTCATGCCATACATCTTCATGAATCAGATCCACAGATTCAGATGTGTTATTAAGGGAATCAGCTTTGGAACCCTCGGATCCATGTTCCATATTCATGATTCGTTTCTCCGAGTCTCTGATTCCAGAAAGTAGGCCATATATGACGAGAGAGGCTTCGGAGCCGACGTTCCAAGCCCGCAGATTGAAGTCAGTTCCAAGGTTTCACTGAGATCCTGAACCAGATCGGAAATTCTCTGAATTTCATTCAGATCGTTTCGGCTACTGGCTGTAAGTCCTTCACCAATTTCAACCAGTTTCTGACATCCCACTCGACAGGGAACGCACTTCCCACAGGATTCGCGACGATAAAACCGAGTTGCGGAAAGTGCTTGCGCAAGCATATCTGGCCGACGACCTGGCCGGTCCGCATAAATCATCATCCCAGCTCCGAGCATTAGGCCCAGAGTTCTGAATTCATCCAGATCAAGTGGCAAATCAAGCACATTGATCTCAGTTTGATCAGCTGGAATTGCTCGATGATATTCAGGTGCAATCATTTGACGAGTGAGTTTTGCA
>CAMBZY010000249.1 GCA_945872325.1 Candidatus Kuenenia stuttgartensis
ACCCCGACAGCGATTCGGGTACGGCTCTCCAGGCTTGTCGAAAGTGGCCTGATCGAGCGTGTCCAGGAATCGGTGGGGCGTGGTCGTCCAAAGTTTCTTTACCAGGCCAGTCCTTTGGCACAAAGAAAACTTGGCCAAAATTACGCCGATCTGGCGTTGGTCCTGTGGGATGAAGTGATGCACTCGGTAGGGGATCCGAAAATCCGCCGGGAGTTGTTTGCCAGAATCACGGATCGGTTGGCAGAATCCTATAGTGGTCAGATGCGTGGCGAGGAATGGTCGTCGCGACTGGTTCAACTGGGAGGTCTTTTGCACCAGCGAGGTGTTGAGACCGAGGTTTCGGCTGATGAGGCCGGTCAAGCGATTTTAAAGCAGCTATCATGCCCCTACTTTGAGCTGGCGGAAGTCGACCGAGACATCTGCGCTTTGGAACGCCGGATGTTCGAAAAAGTTGTTGGTCATGGTCTGACCCTGAGCCACTGCCGGCTTGATGGGGACCGATCATGCGACTTCGAGGCCGACCATTCACACAATGAGCCAACCACCATGCTGGCCTGACAGAACATTTTCATCTGCCATCAGATGAATCCCAAAAAATACTGACAGATCCGTCGAATACCGTCCCGTTTTGGGTCAAACATCTTGGCCCTGACTCTTTTCAGTGGAGTTCGTGAGAGTGAGCCGCAAATCGCTTCGCATTGAGAACCTGCACGTGTCCGTAGAGGGCAAGTCGATTCTTCGTGGTGTCAACCTGACAATTAACCAAGGCGAAACGCACGCCCTGATGGGCCCCAACGGCTCCGGAAAGAGCACGCTTTCATACGCCTTGATGGGCCACCCGAACTATGAAATCACCGACGGTACCGCCTTTCTGGGCGATATAAACCTACTCGAAATCGAACCCGACGAACGAGCCAAAGCTGGCCTCTTCCTGGCCTTCCAGTACCCGACATCGATCCCCGGCGTGACCATGGCCAACTTCCTTCGTCATGCCGTGACGAATGTTCGGATGCCGGACCGCAAAGAGGGCGAAGACCTGATCTCCATGCGTGACTTCCGTAAGGAACTCAAGCAAAAGATGGATGAACTCGGCATGGACAGCGAGTTCGCCCGCCGATACCTCAACGAAGGTTTCTCGGGTGGTGAGAAAAAACGCGCTGAAGTCCTTCAGCTTGCGATGCTTCAGCCCGCCTTTGCGATCCTTGACGAAACCGATTCAGGTCTCGATATTGACGCCGTCCGCGTCGTATCCGAAGGAGTAAACCGGGTCGCCAAGGCACAAGGCACCGGCGTTCTGGTGATCACCCACTATCAACGGATCCTGAACTACATCCAGCCCCAGTTTGTACACATCCTGTACGGGGGCAAGATTGTCGAAAACGGTGGTCCTGAACTGGTCACCACGCTTGAGCGTGAAGGCTATGACTGGATCCGCGCCAAGTATCCAAATGAAGCACAGGTTGAAGACGAACTCGAGTCCACGGTCTTAACTTCCTGAGACCATGTCTGAGATCTGACTTCCGATTGCCACTCGGCTGATGCTGAGTGGCACCCATGCTCACAAAACATTCCGCCAGTGATCTGAAAATCAAGCACGTCTGTAAAGGGATACCATCATGTCAACCGACCTGAACGCACAAGTTGCCGGGATCAAAGACGATTACAAGTACGGCTTCCATGAGTCTGAAGCCCACTACAACTACAAGTCCGGCAAGGGCTTGAATCGCCGGACCGTCGAAGAAATCTCGGAGATGAAAAGCGAACCCAACTGGATGCGCGAGTTTCGTCTCAAAGCTCTGGATATTTTCTTTCAGAAAACACTACCCCAATGGGGCGGGAATCTGAACGACCTCGACTTCCAAGACATCCACTATTTCGTGCGTGCCACGGATCGTCAGGGCAAATCGTGGGACGATGTCCCAGCCGAGATCAAGCGAACCTTCGACAAACTTGGTATCCCCGAAGCTGAACGTAAGTTCCTCGCCGGTGTGGGTGCCCAGTACGAGTCTGAAGTGGTCTATCATAGTCTCCGCGAAGATCTGGCCGCCAAGGGCGTAATCTTTACGGACATGGACACCGCCCTTCGCGAACACACCGATCTTGTGAAGGAATACTTCGCCACGATCATTCCAGTGAACGACAACAAGTTCGCTGCCCTGAACTCGGCTGTATGGTCCGGTGGATCGTTCGTTTACATCCCAGCGGGTGTCAAGGTTGACATCCCTCTGCAAGCCTATTTCCGGATCAATGCCGAGAATATGGGCCAGTTTGAACGAACCCTGATCATCGTCGAAGAAGGTGCCCAGGTCCACTATGTGGAAGGCTGTACCGCTCCGGTTTACACATCGGAAAGCCTTCACTCGGCCGTGGTTGAGATTATCGTTAAAAAGGGTGGCCGATGCCGCTACACGACAATCCAGAACTGGGCGAACAATATTTACAACCTGGTGACCAAGCGGGCTGTGGCCCACGAAGACGCCTTGATGGAATGGGTTGACGGTAACCTCGGTTCCCGTCTGACCATGAAATATCCAGCCGTTTACATGGTTGGCAAGGGCGCCCGTGCCGAGATTCTCTCCATCGCCTTCGCCGGCAAGGGTCAGCATCAGGACGCCGGTGGCAAGGTGGTTCACGCAGCCCCTTACACCACGAGCCGGATCATCTCCAAGTCGATCTCCAAGAACGGCGGCCGTTCGAGCTATCGTGGTCTCCTGAAAGTGGCTGACGGAGCCTATGGCTCGAAGTCAAACGTGGTTTGCGACGCCTTGATTCTCGACCCTCAAAGTCGTTCTGACACCTATCCTTACATCGAAGTTGATGAAGATGATGTGAAGATTGGCCACGAGGCATCGGTTTCGAAGATCGGTGAAGAGCAACTCTTCTACCTTCGCAGCCGTGGACTGAGCGAGACGGAAGCCTCCACACTGATCGTCAACGGCTTCATTGAGCCGCTCGTTAAAGAGCTGCCTATGGAATATGCCGTGGAAATGAACAAATTGATTGAGCTTCAAATGGAAGGTTCCGTGGGCTAATCGCCCGCTTTCGAACGCTTCCTGAATTGAGCCGGCCGGCCCCCCGATTTGAACGATATCAAAGCCTCGGGGGTTTTGGCCGAGCGATAAAAGCTGATCCCGCTTTTTGAATCCGACACAGAACACAGCAGCATACAAGGCCCGTAAGACGATGAGCACAGCGGTGGCGACCCCCAAACCGAAAGTACTTTGGCCAGTCAATTTTGGCGAATTTCAAAAATCCGTCACAAGTGAACCTGAATGGCTGAAGGACGCTCGAAAAGCAGCTTTTGAGCAGTACGAGTCCACAGCCTGGCCCACGTCCAAGGACGAAGAATGGCGCAGAACAGACATCCGTTCGTTCAAGCTATCCGCCTTCGAACTGGTTCAACCCTCGACACCGCCAAGCCTTGACGACCTGAATGCTGTTGGTCCACTTCGTGACGCCCTGGCTGCTCACTACAGCACCGGCATCGTTCAGATCGCAGGCCAGACGACTCAGCCAGCGGACAGTTCCAAGCTCGGCCAGGTCACTTTGACCGACTTTCAGACAGCACTCGCCACCCATGGCGACATCATCAAAAAGCACCTGTTCCAGACCGTCAGCCCCAAAGGCGACGCACTGGCCGCGCTTCATGCCGCAATTTTTCGTGGCGGGATTGTGCTCTATGTGCCTAAAGGCGTGAAGCTGGAAGTGCCACTTTATGCCCTTTCCGCCCTCACATCCACACATCGGGTGGACACGTCACACACCCTGATCATTCTTGAGGACGACGCCGAGGCCACTCTGGTTCACGACCTGGCCACCACCGGCGACAGCAAGCCAGGCCTGCACCTTGGGTCTGTCGAAATCGTCGTGGGCAAAAATGCTCATCTGAAGTATGTGCGAATCCAGAACTGGGACGACCAGACCTGGCACTTCAGCCGCGAGCGAGCGGTGGTCGATGCCGGCGGCTCGATTCAGTGGACCATTGGCGGCCTTGGTTCGAGACTTTCGAAAGTCAATCAAGAGACAGCTTTGGCTGGTCCAAAGGCTTCCGCGCAGGTCAACGGCGTGATGTTCACCACAGGCAAGCAACACCTGGCCTACTTCACACGTCAGGATCACCAGGCCCCCAATACCACCAGCGACCTGCTCTATAAGGGCGGCCTGAGCGGCAAGAGCCGAACGGTTTGGAAGGGCATGATTGCGGTCGAAAAAGACGCCCAAAAAACCGACGCCTATCAAAAGAATGACAGCCTGGTTCTGTCAAACGACGCCCGTGCCGACTCCATTCCAGGCCTTGAGATTGAAGCCAACGACGTTCGCTGCACCCACGGAGCGACAGCCGGTCAAGTGGATCCAGAAATGGTCTTCTACTTCCAGGCTCGTGGTATTCCAGCCGAGACAGCCAAGCGACTTGTGGTGGAAGGCTTTTTTGCGAACGTTTACGACCGGATCAGTGTCGAGCCAGTTCGCGAATCACTTCGTGCGGCTGTGGCCAGAAAACTTGCCATCGGAAAGTCTTGACCTGATACAATCTTCATCGCTTACATATAAAGCGACGTATCGATCCAGTTTTGATACACATCGAGGAGTTTCCTGAGAGATGTCCGCCCAGAATTATTCCGATCCAAGCGTGCTGGTCAGTGCCGAGTGGGTTCATGAGCATTTGAACGACCCTTCTGTGAAGGTGGTCGAATCAAGCGGCGATGCCCTGCTCTATCCCATGGCACACATCCCCGGTGCTGTGAAAATTGACTGGCACAACGACCTTCAGGATCAAACTGTTCGCGACTATATCGTCAACGATGTGTTTGAAAATCTCTGCCAGAAGAATGGGATTTCAAACGACACCACCGTTGTTTTCTATGGAGACGACAATAATTGGTGGGCCTGCTATGCCTTCTGGGCCTTCAAGCTCAAGGGTCATACAAATTGCAAGATTTTGAACGGTGGTCGCAAGTACTGGGTAGAAACCGCCAAACTCCCGACTACTCCTGAAGTTCCATCTTATCCTGCAACGTCCTACAAAGTTCCTGCGGACCTCGACTGGCGCGAACTTCGGGTCTTCCGCGAAGGCGTTCTCGAACACGTCAAGGCGAGCCTGCCTTTGGTCGATGTGCGAAGCCCGAAAGAATATTCCGGCGAACGAACCCACATGGAAGGCTATCCAGAAGAAGGTGTCCTTCGCGGCGGCCACATCCCTGGAGCTGTGAACTGCCCGTGGAGCCGTGCCGTGGGTGATGATGGTCGATTCAAGACCGCCGAAGAACTCCGGGCCATTTATGAGCAGGAACTTCACCTCAAGCCAACCGACGACGTGGTGGCCTACTGCCGAATCGGCGAACGCTCCAGCTTGACCTGGTTTGTCCTGAAGTATCTTCTCGGCTACCAGAAAGTGCGAAACTAC
>CAMBZY010000250.1 GCA_945872325.1 Candidatus Kuenenia stuttgartensis
TTCTGGCTGAAGACGTTGCCGGGGATAATCAAAAGCTGGTTGCGGATCGCCTCAGCGACAAATTCCGTCGCCGTTCCCCAAGGGGCTTTCGGGAACGCGTAAAATGCGCCCTCAGGCGTCACAAGCTCATAGCCAGACTCGTTTAAGGATTCTACAACCCGGTCTCGCTTCAGCTTATAAGCCGCTACACGATCGGTCATGTCCGTCTCAAGTGCTTTCACAGCTGCGTGTTGCACCATGCTGGGGGCACAGATGAAGCTGAACTGCTGGAGTTTGTTCATTTCCTGGATCAACTGAGTTGGCCCGTGGGCAAACCCCAGCCTCCATCCAGTCATTCCATGAGTCTTTGAAAATCCGTCACAGACCAGCACATTTTCGTCGAAAGAGGCTGGGCTGACAAAGTCGCCGTCGTAGCTGAAGGCGGCATAGACTTCGTCGCTGATGATCAGGATTTGATGCTTCTGACAGAGGTCGACCAGATCTTTCATGGTCTTTTCAGTCAGCACCACGCCGGTCGGATTCGACGGCGAGTTCACAATCACCGCTTTGGTTTTAGACGTAATGGCCGCCTCAACCCGCGCGATGTCGATCTGGAAGTCAGGGTAAGTGTCCACAATCACACTTACGCCACTCACCCAGGTCACAAGGTGCCTGTACATCACGAAATACGGGTCGAAGATCAGAACTTCATCGCCTGGATTGACCACAACCGACAAGGCCAGAGTTAATCCTCCGGCCGTACCGGAGGTGACCATGACTTGCCTGTCCGAGTGGCCAAAAGCTTGGTCCACCTGAGTTTGCAAGGCATTGCGAAGTTCGGGAAGGCCCTGAGTGACGGTGTACTGGGCATGATCGTCGATGATGGCTTGAATGGCCGCCTGTTTGACCGGTTCAGCCACAGGGAAGTCGGGCAGGCCGATGGAAAGATTGATGGGGTCGGTCATTTGCTTGGCCATTTCAAAGGCCTTGCGAATCCCCGACGCATCAATCCGACTCATCCTGTCGGCGATCCAATGTGAATGCACTTGCTCTACCCCTGAAGTATTTTAGGGAGTAAATTCATCATGCCCCTGAAGAGCAAATCTGTAAGGCTTGACTCAGACTTCTGTTGCAACAGCTTTTACGGCAAATGCACGACTTTCCAGAACCGCCAGACCTGTGAACAGGGCAGCGGACCAGATCAGGTCGCCTGCGAGCATGTTGCGTGCGAACGGCAGGGCGGCGGCATAGCACTTCATCAGGCCAGCGAAATTATCACCATACCAGGCACCTGAGTACCAGACGGCAAAGTTGGTCACAACAAAGAAGAGTGCTGAGCTGAGAACAGCACAACCCGCGATCATCAAAGGGCTTCGGCGATTCTTGAGAACCGTTATGCCGAGCATTCCAGGCACGATCATGCAGGCGTACACAGCCAGCATCACGATCGGCGAGTAGGTGCCGATCATGAGGTCGGTGATGGCCAGAATGATGAGCGGAATGGCGATCGCGAATCGGCCACCGATAGCGGCGCCTGCAATCAGACCTAAAGCGGCCATGGGGGTGGCGTTAGGCGCGTGCGGGATGATTCGGCCCAAAATACCGGCGAAAGCAATAAAGCCGATCACCATGGGCAGATTGCCCAGCTTTTCATTGGAAGTGCCTAAACGCATGATGTCGGAAAACCTCTGTGAATGGAGATGCCTGAGTGCGGTTCCTGAGCGAAGATTGATGAAGTTGCTGATGTTCTGCATGGAACACGAATCAGACGTTCGGTCAGTCTGCTCAGATAGATAGTGTATCCTAAAATTCTTTGACCTGCTTGTGAAGCCAGAACCTTGAAAGTTCTGGGATGGAACAACCTTTACAAGCCGTAAAGAATGGTTGGGATCGACGAGATTATTTTGGGACATATTTCCCAAAATGCCAGAGCACCTTGTCTCCAGCGTTCAATTCCTTCAGGCCAAAACTTTCATCGCCAAGCTGGTCGTTGACCCGATAGAACCAGTTTTTTGAAGTACGGCCGCCGCCTTCGTTCGCCGATTCGTCAATCGAGATCAGAAACGCCGATTCGCCTGAACCCTTGTGCGAGAATCGTAAAGGCCGTGAAGGACGAGCCTTCGCAACAGTCATGGCATTCAGAATCGTCATCTCTGGCTTGTGCTCGACGATGTAGGTGCAGGTGAGACCATCGCCAAAATCGACGACCAATGTCACAGACGGAGCTTTTGGCGAATCTGCCTGAGCCTGAACTTGCGAAGCAGACGGTGTCAGACAAAAAACTGCCAGAAGGCTTTGGAGTATTCGAGTGGACAGGCTGCGACGATTCATGGTTTTTCAGAAGTTCCGTCAAGTCAGGATTCGTTTGAGCAATGAATAGATCATTGTAAGCAGATCGTCATCCAAACCGGTAGAAAAATCGGAACTCATGGCATTATTCATTCAAAGCGACTAATATGTGCATAAGGACGGCTTGCTTTTGTGAACTTGGGGCCGACACAAAGTGACTAAGAATTTGAACGTCGAATCCATGGATGCTGGATTGGAAGGTCACGACACCGTCAACGAACCGCTTTTTGGTTACACCGATGCCGCGGTGATCGAATCCATATGCTCAAATGCTCGCCTTCTGCCTGAACGGATTCTTCGCAGGATCGCTCGCGAACGTCTGAAAATGATCGATCAAGGGCGATTGATCCTTCATGATGATATCGCAGTGGTCGCCGACAGTGACATTATAGGACTGATCGACGACAGCGAATTGAGCCTTGATCCTCACAAGGAAAGGCCTCACTTTTGGATCCTGATCCGCAATCTCTCGGACCGCGAACAAGGTGTCTGGGACACAGCTCGCCGCCGCCGTGAACTTTGGCGACGCCTGTTTCACGGAATGGTCGATGAATGGCTCCTAAAACGACGCCTGGCAGGACAATGGAGACGATCCCTGATCCGCTCGTGGACAGAGGCCATGGGGGAATTGACCCTCAAAGAGATTCGGACAGTACTTTACAACGACGCCAGAATCGCGTCCGAAACCTCTGATGCACAAATGCTTGCGGAATTTGCAGCAGCATATCTCGACCTCAAATGGTTTGAGCCTGAGGCCTTGCCGCTTGTCTTCCCGGGCCTTGGCCAGATGTCTCCCGAAGCATTCTCGTGGATGACTTCCGAAGTGCCTGCCGCAAAGTTATACGAGGCTTCGAAACTCCCAGGCGTCTCTATGGCAAGCCCGTGGGCTGGGCTGGACTGGATTACGGAGCAGTGGAGACCAACGAGTGGCGAGACCTCCACGCCCGAGATGACAAAATCGAAAGCTGCGAAGTCGAAGACGTCCGATTCGCAACTCCTGGAAATTTCCGACGAAGCCATTGCCGAAATCGACGCCGATTCGGAACGAACCATCGTAGCACTGATCTGGCACCGACTGAAGATCCAGCTATTTGGAGGTCCTGAAGCGGCTGAATCACGGATGCGCAACGCTTTGGCAATTGGCCTTAAAGCGAATAAGAGCGGTAACTTTGTCGGTGCGTCTCGCTGGCTGACCAAAGCGAAAAAATATGCCGCTCGCAACGATAAGACATTTGCAGAAAATCTCAATCCAGCCGCAGCGATCACCGTTTTGGCAAATCGGCTGGCAAAGTGCCTGCACGAGCCGGATCAGGCCGAGCTTTGGCAATTGATTCTGACCAAGGTTTTCGAAAGCGATCCAGGCGAGTTCTGGTCCACCGATGCCCGAGTTCTATACGACCTTCAGCAAGTGGTTTATGACTCGGAACGCCCGATTTATGTCGTCGATTGGGCGACATATTTACTCTCGTTTGGCCGCCGGCCCGCCCGCCGCCAGTTGCACAACGTACGTTACGTCCTAATGCTCAGGCACTTGCGCACAGCACTTGGCCGATTGCCTGAGCTGAATGTGGAAGAATCTGTCAAGCGGGTTCTGCGAAGGCTTCTGGAACGATCCATTCACCACACGGAATGCGAATTCCGCGACCTCGTCAGGCCGATTCTTGAAGAAACCTTCCAGGACTCAGGCTTCAAGCCCTCGAACATGCCTGAGCGGGTGGCCGTGAAAAGTGTCGTGGATCAATTGATTGACCAGGTGGTCGAACATGGATATTTCGGGCTCGGACACTTGCGCGACACACTTTCACGCAATGCTTTGAAGATGCCTGATCTGGCCAATCTCCGTGAATGGTGGTCTGGAGACCGCCTGCTCAAAGCCAATGAACTGCTCGGCGATCGGCTCGATGGGATCTACAGGCCTGGCGAAATCTATCTAAGAGTCCTCCAAAGAAGCAGTTCCGCAGTCTTCGCACGCCCCCTCGGCCGACTTCTTACCTGGTATCTGATCCTGCCGTTTTTAGGCGCGTTCATGATGATGGGAGGGCTTTATTTTATCCCTGAAGAGCTCAATCTCTGGGTGCTGGAACGTGTGGGCCTGCATATTCACGTGCCCCATCATTTGAACCCGATCGACAACCCTCGCAACGTTTTCCTGATCGGCCTGTTCATGCTGGGCATGATCCATCACGAAGGCTTTCGAAGATGGGTCTATAACGGGCTTCGGCGGACAGGGCTTTATCTGCGCGGAGTGCTGTGGGACTGGCCCCGACGCGTTCTGGCAGCCCCCATCATCAAGCTCATATTTGGCAGTCAATGGATCGGGCTCGCCTGGAAATGGGTTCTAAAACCGCTCCTGTTTACAGCTGTCATCTGGTGGCAGATTCCGAACAAGGATCTGAACAGGAACGGCCAGACCATCAGTGGCCTGTTCGCCATTTATCTTGTCAGCGTGGTGGCCGTGAATTCAAAGTTTGGAAGGGATCTGCAGGAACACCTTGGCGAATGGCTGTCGTGGTGCTGGCGCAGGTTCGGCGTGGCCATGATTGTCAGTCTCTACAGGATGCTTGCCGACATCTTCGAAACCATGAGCGAGTCCGTCAACCGGGCCCTCTATGCGATCGACGAATTCGTCCGGTTCCGCCGCCGTTCCGGACATTTGATTGAATACGCCAGTGGTTTGGTTGGCCTGGTCTGGGGCTTCGTCCTTTACATCATCAGGTTCGTTTTCAACCTCCTGATCGAGCCTCAAATCAATCCCATCAAACACTTTCCGATCGTTACCGTTTCTCACAAATTTCTCCTGCCCATGATCCCCATGGCCGCAGCTGCCATCCAGCCCCTGCTCGGCGACGACAAAAAGTTCGCCCTCTCAGTGGCCACTTTGATCATGGCCGTGATCCCGGGAGCAATCGGGTTCATCGTCTGGGAATTGAAAGAAAACTGGAACCTTTACGAGGCCAACCGGCCATCCACCATCGGCCCAAGACCGATCGGACATCATGGCGAAACTCTCCTGCGACTCCTTCACCCCGGGTTTCATAGCGGCACCGTTCCGAAACTTCTGCACCG
>CAMBZY010000251.1 GCA_945872325.1 Candidatus Kuenenia stuttgartensis
ACTCAGGCAAACTGAAATTGCGATCAGACGCCTGAATTCATCCACTACATCATAGCGGAATGAGTGCTGATTTTATAACAAATTCATGAAATAGAATGAAAAACAAAAACCCGGAGAAATTCTCCGGGTTCGTGATTGCGGATAAAAGCCAGAAGTCAGGCCGATTACTCGGCAGCAGCTTTCTTGGCTTTCTTGGCGGACTTGCGCTCTGCCTTGGCAGCAGCGAGTTCGGCCTTGATCTTGCCGGTTGGGAAACGTTCGCGAAGACGAACGGCCTTGCCGGTACGATCGCGCAGGTAATTGAGCTTGGCACGACGCACGAGGCCGGAACGCTTGACGACAACGTCAGCAATCCGTGGGCTGTGGATCGGGAATTTACGCTCAACACCTTCGCCCTGAACGATTCGTCGAACGACGAACATCTCACGAGGGCCAGCGCCCGAGCGGCCAATCACAACGCCGTTGAAAATCTGGATGCGTTCTTTATCGCCTTCCAGAATCCGGACGTGTACATCGACTGTATCGCCGATTTCAAACTTTGGAATAGAGGCGCGAACAGCTGCGTCCTCCACCTTCTGCATCAACGCGTTCTGCATGTTCAAGTATCTCCGTGCTAGTGATTTATCGCCACTTCAAGCTTCAAAAAGAGTGGTTGAGGCGGCCCATTCAAGATTGTTCTTTGGATTCTTTGATTCTTCGCTGGCTTTCGCGCCATTTGGCGATTCGGGCATGATCACCGCTCAGCAGAATCTCCGGTACACCAAGACCGCGATATTCGCGGGGACGGGTGTAATGTGGGTATTCTACAAGCCCACGGTCGTCGTGAAACGACTCGTCGACAGCGCTTGACTCATCTCCTAAAACTCCGGGCACAAGCCGCATGACGGCATCCATCACAACCATCGCAGGAACCTCACCACCAGAGACCACAAAATCTCCGATAGAAAGCAGTTCGGGCTTGAGGATATCAATCGCACGCTGGTCGAACCCCTCGTAACGTCCGCAGATCAAGATCAGACGACGTTTCTGGAGCAGTTCGCGAGCCTTGGCCTGATCAAATGTACGCCCACCAGGCGACATCAAGACCACATGGGCCGGGGCTGGGTCGTCGTTGGAAATGGCCTCAACTCCATCCACTACGGGAGGAGCCATCAGCAACATTCCAGGACCACCACCGAAAGGGCGATCATCCACCTGGCCGAACTTGTTCACAGCCCATTGACGTAAATCCCAAAGGCGAACGTCAACCAACTGATTGCGAATGGCCCTGCCGAGAATCGACTCGGTCAGAAAGCCGTCGAACAAGCCGGGGAAAAGCGTGAGGACATCGAATCGAATCTGAGGTGAACCGGTGGGGGGCAGGTCGGTCATTTTTTTATTTTGATCGGCCACAACTCTCTAGCGGGTCAATCGTTCGATTCCATATCAGACTCAGACTTTTTTGGCGGCTGGATTGGTCACGCCATGACGCTTCAGGATCACAGCAACCTTCTCGGAAGGCTGTGCTCCACAGGATAGCCAGTAAGCGGCACGTTCTTTGTTCAGCACTTCGCGGGCTTCGGCGTCGCGAACCAAGGGGTCATAGTGGCCCAATTCTTCGATCACGCGACCATCGCGAGGGGACTTGGCATCCATCACACAAATACGATAAAAAGGCCTGTGCAAGCGGCCCATCGACTTCATCCGAATGCGAACCATGCTGTTCACCATCTCCATTAAAACGGCGGGTCGATACGTTCCGAACATGACGGAGCACTCGTCCAACCCGCATCACCAACTCTGACATGGCACGTTTTTTTTCACGTACCATACCTTTCATCGGCCTTCTGGCCGTGACTTCTCAATATCTTGACTTCAGGCGTTAGCACCGCCCTGATTCTCTTTCTGATCCCGCCGGCGCTTTCGATCAGCCTTTTCACGTTCCTTGCGGATCTTCTCTTTTTCCTTAGGGCTCAAGCGTTTACCTGTCCCTGCTTTCGGTATTCCGAACTGGGCACCTGGGTTCATCATCCCCGCCCTGCCCATCCCTGTCAATGCCCGAACTCGATCCATCAAGGACATTTGTGACATCTGCTTGATCAAAGCAGCCATTCCGTCAAACTGCTTGATCAACCCGGAAACGTCCGCTGGGTCCACCCCTGCACCTGCGGCAATCCGTCGACGTCTGGCGATATCAATCACGCCCGGCGTTGATCGCTCCCTCGGGGTCATCGAATCAATAATGCCTTGAATCCGGCGGACTTCCTTATCGGCGTCCACTCCTTCAAGCTGGCCGGCCATCTGGTTCATCCCGGGTATTTTACCCAGAAGATCCTTGACAGGCCCCATCTTCTTCATCTGAATGATCTGGTTGCGGAAGTCGTTTAAGTCAAACTTCCCTTTCGAGAGCCGCTCCTGTTGAAGTGCAGCCTCTTCCTCAGAGATATGTCTCTGAGCTTCTTCCACCAGGCTCACAATGTCGCCCATGCCCAGCATCTGACCCACAACCCGTGCTGGATCAAAGCCTTCGAGCTTATCGAGCTTCTCGCCCTTACCGACAAATTTGATCGGAACGCCTGTCACCTGGCGAATCGAAAGGGCGGCACCACCCCGAGCATCTCCATCAAGCTTGGTCAGAATCACGCCGTCAAGATCCAGCGCCTTATTAAAGGCGTCGGCAGAGTTTACAGCGTCCTGACCCGTCATGGCGTCGCAGACAAAAAACACGTTGTGAGGCCGAACGCGTTTCTCCACCTGACGCAACTGGTCCATCAAGTCTTCATCAATGTGAAGACGACCCGCCGTATCCAGAATGATCGTATCCCGATCCAGCTTGTTCGCTGCTATCAGACTGGCCTGACAGACTTTAACCGGATCGCTCGCGCCTTCTTCGGCAAATACTGGAACACCGACCTGCTGACCCAGCACCTTCAGTTGCTCAATGGCGGCAGGACGCTGCAAGTCAGCCGCGACCAGCATTGGGCGACGGTTGTACTTTTCGACAAGCATCTTCGCCAGCTTGCCAACGGTCGTCGTTTTGCCTGAGCCCTGAAGGCCACACAGCATGATGATGGTCGGGCCGGTTTTCTCGAAACGGATTTCCGAATCCGTCTTGCCCATGATCTCCAGCAGTTCGTCGTGAACAATCTTCACGACCTGCTGATCGGCCTTGATACTCTTGATAAGCTGGGCACCGACGGCTTTTTCGGTGATCCGCTCCATCAGTTCCTGAACAACGCTCAGGCTGACATCGGCCTCAAGAAGCGCAGTCCTGACTTCCCGAAGCCCTTCCTGGATATTGGCTTCTGTCAGGAGTCCCCTGGCTCGGAATCGACCGAACGCGGAACCAAGTCGTTTATTCAGATCGTCGAACATGCCCTGAACGCCGTCCAATTCCATGGTTGTCTGCAGGTGACCGCTTGTACGCAGTATCCACCTACTACACTGCCGTAATTGAGTAATCTATCAGATCTTGCTGAAATTGCAAGGATTCTGCCTGAGATTGTTGAAACTCGTACCCGCAACTTGAGGATTCACGCTCCTTGATTCATCACTTCACGACGATGACAGATAAAACCGTCCAGAATCGCAATGCCTCATTCCAGATCCAAAGATTTTAGCGTCGATCCAGAAACAGGATTCGGACGCCCCACAACCCCACCTGGAAATTTCACCTCATATCCAGAAAACTCTTTGCGAGGCTCTGGATAGTCCGTGCTGACAAATTGAGCCCCACTGGCCAACGCCTTGTCTCGCTGGGACGTGTCATTCGTTCGCGACTGACGTGTGTCGGAATCTGCTCGGGTACGAACCAGATAACCGGACTTTACAAGCCTTTGAATCTTCTCAAAATCAACGTTAGGCTGATTGATCTTGAAGAATGCCGATGCAGGATGATTCTCTGAAGGAGTTGTCACAAAAAGCCTCCTCTGACTCAAATTCTCATGCCCTTCAAGATACAAGTCGCGAATCTTGCCCTCATTATCAAGCGCAAACATGACCTTGCCACGCACCTTGTCAAGGGTCGGCCAACCCTGCCCTTTAACCGCGGATGGAAGAGTCGCAAAACTACCCCTCAAATCATCAGGAATAAAAATCTCATCCCTCGCGAAAATCGAGTTGATCTCTTGATCCACCAAATCCAGAGCCGCTTTATCGAACGCAACAGGCTTGGTCGCCAATCCTGGAATTGCACCGTCCTTCAGCTCCACTAAAATCATCACAGGAATATGCTTAGGATGCTTTTGTGACCAGTTTCGCACCTGAACCAGAGCATCCTTGAATGTCCGTGCCGACGAGTTGTAATCAATATCCTGCACATGCAAAACCTTAAGGCCAGGATTGTCCATCTGCCCGCTTGCATTTGGATCAGGGCCAGCATCCTTGCCAAGCGTTTTTAATGTCTTTCGCGCCTGAGGATTCGAATAATGTCCGCCTTTGGGGTCATGAAATACGTCGAGTTCGATCTGCCGAATCCCAAGCAATTCCATTTGTTCCGTTAAAGGGCGATGGCTATAGTCCAGCGATTCCGCAAGCCTCTTGCCTGTGATTTGAATCAGTTGTATTAATTCCGGATGAGGTGCAATGTGATACGAATTATGTGTCCCAATCACCTGAATCTGATTCAGCCGAACCTCTTCAGCCTTTGACACATTCAATCCCATGAATACTGATAACCAGAATATCAGTCGAGATTTATATTGCATGATCTTTTCTTGATCCTCCCTTGACACCAATTTTCACGACTGAAACCCATTCATTTTCAAGTTTCTCATGGGCTCGATCCCATAATAGACAAACCATTGTGACCAGTCCATCATTTTCCAAAAGAAATTAGATTCAAAATGATGACTCATACCGTGGCCTTGTATGGCTCTCAGTCGGAGTCAGGTGCCATAGACTTTTGAAGATTTACCGGGCTTGGAGTTGCAACTTAAACACACTGGTTAAAGCCCTGCGGGCAATGCTGGAAATGTTACAACATTCTCGTGCCTTGATCCGTAGAAGAATTCTTCTCCTATCCAGCTCAGTGAAAGGTATGCAAGCGTAAATGCTGTAGATCTCACTAAGGATCAGGCCGAAAATAACTTCCCGTTTTTAAAACCAATTAACCGGGGCTAGCGCCAAGACCGGCTAGATAAAAGCCACGTTGTGCTTGGCAACGATTGGCCTAAAAAGCAGGAGTTATTTTCTGCCCGTTCCTAAATGGGATCAATTAGCCTGGTGCTACCTCAAGTCAAGATTTAAGGGTTTGTAGGCAGGAAGGCATGCCCTTTGGGTATCGATAAACCTGGAAACAGTCATCTTCGGGCTCTGAAAGGTGACACATTGCCCCCCATTTGTGAGGCTTGAGGGGACATCAGGCTTGTGCCATGCACTCTGACAATTCCATGTGCCGTTTACCAATCTGTAAG
>CAMBZY010000252.1 GCA_945872325.1 Candidatus Kuenenia stuttgartensis
AGTAAAGCCACCACAGAGCCCCCCTCGATTATCTCGACCGAAAAATTCAACCAGATTCATGGCAAAAAGCCCATCCAGACGAATTCGACAAGCTCAGCAAATGTCAGCACAAGCCCTCATTCCATCTCCTTCTTTGGGGTTCGATCACCAGGCGAGCGTTTTATCTTCGTGCTGGACAACTCCACAAGCATGCTCGATGGGAACCGTAGAGCAATGGCTCATTCGGAGTTGATCCGAGCCATCAGGAATTTGAAGTGGCCCCAGCAGTATTACGTGATCGCTTTTGACAGCGAAACCCTGCCCCTGCCGTTCGGCCCTTATGTGACATCTGGAGCGGATCAAACCCGCAAGGTCAGCCAGTGGCTCAGTCGGCTGACACCTCAGGATGGAACCCTACCGGGCAATGCTTTACGTCAGGCAATCGGGCTTAAACCTGACGCCGTTTTTTTGCTCACAGACGGTCAGTTCGATTCCCCGACCCCTGCAAAAATCAAGGAGTGGAATACGGGCCACGTTCCGATCCACGTAATTGACTTGGGGCCCGGAAAGCCAGTCGAGATCCTCGAACAGATCGCGCGGGATTCGTCAGGTGTTTATCGAAAACGGCCCTGATTCCGAACCAGGTTGGCACGAGTCACTGCCCTGCTGATAAAGAACCCGTCGGGCTACCCCTCACAGGAACCCCTTCAGGCAATGGACGTGCTGCGACCATGAAACCTTGTGTATGAAGCTGGTCACGCAGTTGCCTGAATGCGGTGAATCCGCTTGGATAGACCCACATGGTGATGGTGGCCTCACGCGGGCTCAGGCGTTTGATGGACCTTTGAAATTCCGAAAGTCCTTGCATGGCCTGCTCCACAGTCTCCCCACGCGGGTCACGGGCAGGCACGACCTCCCAACCCTTCATGCCAAAACCTGTTGAGCCGCTTAACAAATCATTGGCTGGACCAATCTCATAAGCCAGCCCATACTCTCCCACAGGCCCCACTTCAGATCGAATCCCGCGTGGAGAACCACTCAATCGCATACGCACCTGAAAGTCTTTTTTTACAAGCTCCATCAGCTTTTCAAGGTCGATAAAAGCGACCCGGCCATCGCGCACTTCAAAGTGATATTCGTTACCCTTGGCTGGTTTGGCAACGGGGCTGAACCCGGAAAGCCCTTCACGTGGAGGCTTTGGAGCGTTTGCCAACTGCTTGAATTCCTTCGCAAGCTCCTGCTGACGCTTTGCCAAAGCCTTTAGCTTGGCATCCTCAGCCTGAGCCTCCGTCAGTGCCGTTTCGGCGGAAAGCGTGGTGGAATGCACCTTCAGGGATGTCTCCTGAAGTGTTGTCCAGGTAGACTTTAAGTCCTGAGCCCTGGCCTGAACCTGCGACTGGGCCGGCTTGACCGATGAAACCAGCCTGGTGAGCGACTTCCGCTTGGAATCGAGCGTTTCAGGACTCACCGCCGGCTTAAATTCAGGTTCTTCAACCTGCTCCTCGGCCACCAGCGGAGTCTCGACAGGTTTGACTTCGGTTTTCTTAACAATCGTCGCAACAGGCTTGACCAATGGCTCTTGTGGCTGAGAACGCCATTGCCACACAGCCAATGAAACGGCAACAAAGGCCATCATGGCAGCAGGAATGGCCACAGCGAGCATCGACTTCGGGCGTGGGTTGGTCTTCATCGTTCGGTCTACTTCCATGTCTTTTTTATGATCGAATCGAGCCACCGATCAACGCCCCCGTACCTGCCCTGCCCGATTCGCTGCCGATGCCACCGGCTCCATCACGGCTGGCCATCGCACAAGCCCACCAGCCAACTGCTGTTGTGAAATACCCATCAGACTCTCTCCACCATTGGCCACCCGGTACCGAACATAGGGCCTCCAGTAGTGTTCCGGATGTTCCCTCACCTGCTTCTCAAACATCGAAAGCAGTGTTCGTGGCAGCAGATCGACATCGTTCTGAAGGTCCGCCAGATTCAGGCGATGCTCGCCCGGGCGAATCGTGATCCCATCCGCATCGCAAAACAGTCCCACTTCCCAGGCCTTTTCAGGTAAGTTCTTATCCGTCCCAAAGATCCGTCGCATACCGGCCATCAACCCACGATTCGGCTCAGGCTTTTCATCGCTGCTGCTGGAGCTGCCCGGCTGCCCCGGCTGTCCGCCAGAACTGCTTGCACCCGATGCACTTGCCGTGCCAGACGCCGACCCGCTTGGCGAAGCCGCAGGCTGCCCGCCACTGGGGCTGCTCGATGTGCCTGCTGCACCCGACCCATTTCCAGATGCAGATGACCCGGCAGCTGGCAATTCCGTGCCAGGTGCAGGTTCGAATCGGGGCAATGTCGGCGGAGGGGTCGAAAATGGTGAACGCCCCAGCCCTGAATTCGCAGGCTTGGCCCCCTGCCTGCCCGCTGATCCTGCTGCACTGCCAGGGATGCCAGGGCTGCCAGCCTGGGATCCTTCACCCATCGTTCCCATGGCGGATTCTTCAAGATCGCCGGGCATGATCGGCACCGCTCCTGGCCGGCTGCTCGTCATCAATCGCCCATCACCACCCGATTGTGAGGCCAGCTCAGCCACCAGATTTTCAAACGTGCCGTTTCCGCCAGTTGGACTGCCGGCGTTTAAGCCATCGGCAATACCTGGAGTCGATCCACCCGGCCTACGACGATCTGACGACTGGCCCCACGGCGGCTCCAGATTGAGCTTGCCCGATCCCGCCTGATTCCCGACACCCGCCCCACCGCCGGCAAGACCCTCTGAACCCTTTGCATTTGAATCACTTAGGGAATCACCAGAGGATGGTCCAACCCGACCTGTCCCCATCCGGCTACGGCCAAGCTGGCTCAAAGTGCCGGGTCCAAAATCCACTTTTGGGCTGCCCGTTGCGGTTCGGCTAGAACCAGCAATATTCCCAAAACCACCACCACCTTTGGTCCCACCCGCTAAAGGATTCTGGCCGGGTGCTTTATCGAACTCGCCCGGATTCTCACCCATCCCGCCGGCACCTTCTGGCTGTAAACCCCGACCACCACGGGTGGAACCACCGAGGCTGGATGTTGCCGAATTGGACATCCCGCCGGCACCGCCAGGTGGACGAACTCCATCAAGCCCATTTTTCCAGACAAAAAGCCCATCGCTGCCCGTCGTGCCGACTCCCTCACCCGTTCCATTTCCGGCAAGTGCTGTTCCACCAAGGCCTTGCCCGCCTATTTCAGAACCTGAACCAGTGGCAGCAGCTTTATCTGAAGTCGCTTCAGCAAGTTCCTGCGGCGGCACATAGCCAGGCCATTCAGTCAGGTCGCCCAGATCGGGATAATCGATTGGCGTTTGCTCATCCACAAGTTCATAACCAAAAGCCACGCCCTGAGCCTGAAGCCGGCCTCGGGCTTCGTAATAGGCTTTGATACCGCTGGGCCGAACGACAAACAAAATGTAAACAGTGGGTGCAGTGCCATCAGGTGTGGCCTGAGAAGCCGCTTTGCGGACAGCCAGTTCGACAATGCGCGAAAACAGGCTGGTGCGTGTCATCCCGGAGAGTTCCAGATCGATCAGCCGAAACGATGGTCCACCGGGCATGATCTGGGCCACATCCCTGGCACATTCAATCGGCAAAGGCCGCTGCCACGAACCATTCGGGCCACGATAAGGCAGAATGCTGTAACCCTTGCGATTCTTGGACACTTCGAGCTTCGTAACAACCTGCTCTTTCTCAAGTTCCATTCTGGCCAGGTCGTCAGCCAGTTGGGCCGCCCTCTGACCTATCGCCGTTTTGGCCTGAGCGATTCTAGTCATATTTTCCGAAGCTTTTTTGGCGGATTCCAGAGCCGCAAGCTCGCGATTTTTCAACAATTTGGCCGCCGCCTCAGCCGCCCACGCCATCAGATCCGCCTTGGCACGGGCCTCACGGGCCTTGGTGATTTCCGCATCAATCGCAGCCAATTCCTGAGCGGATGTATCGGGTGCAACAGGCTTTGCGGCAGCAGGCGGGGCTGGCTTCACTGGCTTGGCAATGGGAACTGGTTTTGGAGCAGCAGCGACCGCTTTGGGAGCGTTCGGCTTTGGCTTAACTTTGCCTTGCTTTAAAAACATAAAAACGGACAGTGACGTTGCCAATAGCCCTGTCAGGACCATCCCAACGATCATCATTTCCACGAAAACCGTGGATTTGGCCGTCCGCTTTTTGTCGGATTCTGGCTCTGATTCGATGGGCATGGAGCGATGACTCCCGCTGTGGACGCTCCATTTTGCATGGTCAGCCGGAAACAATCCCGGCTGGGAGCAATCCATTTAGATTACGGTAAGTTCATCGACCACCCGGACCGGTCTGCTTGAACCGGTTCTGACAATTCGAACCATTCTGCCAATCTTGTGGCTTTTAAGAATCGCGCCGATAAGTGGCTGTACGAGCAGACTCACCCTGAGCTGCAAAATTTGGCTTGGGCGGCACTTGCGATCCGGCATGAGCCACAATCGGCCGGCTGTCAGGCCCGCGTCCAGCCCGTTCAATCATACTCGTTGTAGAGTGACCGGCGACAATGTCGATCAGAACCAGCTTACCGCCCCAACTCTCTACCTCATCACGGCCAACCACCTCGTGGGGCTTATAATCGCCACCCTTCACCAGGACGTCGGGCTTGATGACGTTGATCAAATCGAGCGGTGTTTCTTCATCAAAAATCGTCACTGCATTCACACAGCCGAGAGCGGCCAGAACCTCGGCCCGACTGTTTTCGTCGTTCACTGGCCGGGAATCGCCCTTGAGCCGCTTCACGCTGGCGTCAGAATTCAGGCCAACCACGAGAAAATTCCCCTCGGCTGCGGCCTGAGCCATCAGCCTTACATGGCCGACGTGCAGAAGGTCGAAGCAGCCGTTGGTGAAGACCACTTTCTGGCCTGCCTTACGACGTCTCTGGCACTCCTCGGCTGTGGCTGACCAGGATTTCACCTTGGCTCCGCCTCCACCGTTATGCTCCACCATGTCGGTCATGATCTCTTGTCGAGAGAGCAGAGCGACACCAATTTTCTCGACCTCCAAACCGCCTGCAACATTACCCAGAGCAACGGCTTCGGCATAATCACCACCGGCTGCCAGAACCAGTCCGATCACGGAAAGGACCATGTCGCCAGCACCTGTGATGTCGTAGACCTGCCTTTGACGGGTTGGCAGAATCGACTCATTCCCGGCAGGGTCGATCAGGGCCATTCCGTCGCGGTCGAGGGTCACGATCGACGCCTCCATACCCAGCTGGGCTTGTAACTTACGAGCTGCCGCCAGCCCTTCTTCGTTTGTCCGAATGGTCATACCGGTGGCCAGGCCGGCCTCAAGCCGATTGGGCGTCATGCAGTGCACGCCCTTATATTTCGTGTAATCGTCGCCACGGATCGGGTCAGCCAGCACGCGTTT
>CAMBZY010000253.1 GCA_945872325.1 Candidatus Kuenenia stuttgartensis
CATGCGGAACGCCTGCCGTTTCTCGGCAAAGCCTGGAGCGATTCCCGAATGGCTTACTGGACCGACATGATGGCCGTCCTGATCGAACATGACACCCCCGAAGCCGACGCTGTCGAACTGGCGGCCAGAGTTGGTGGTCATCGTCAAATGATCGAAAAAACGCAAGCCATCACAGCCCTGCTCAGGGCCGGCCATCAGCCCTCAATTGAAGACTGGAAAGCTTCCGGTGTTCCCGTTTTAGGCGCTTGGGCCGTGACTTGGAGAGGGCCTTCCGGAGATCGCGTCGCAAGCCTCCGCCTGATCGCCCAGAATTACAATCGGATGGCTCGCGACAGGATGCTTTTAAGCACCAGCCTGCTCCCAGTTCTCTGCCTCGTCGTAATCGGCGGCCTTTTTACGCTGATGTATGGGCTGATGATGTTTCTGCCGCTCACATCGCTTTATCGGAGCCTGTCATAACATGATTCGCTCTTATCACGTCGATTACATATCGAAACTGGCGGTGCGGTCATGATCGACCAGACGCCACAAGTCCCTCCCAGGCCTTCATTTGGGCTGACAGTTGAAGAGATGGGTCGGCTGACAGAGATCGTGGGCCGACTCTCTCAGGCAGAATTGCCGCTCCCGGAGGTCCTTCTGGGCATGGCTGACGATATGCCGAGCAGAGCGCTGGCTCAGTCCCTGCGATTTGTCGGAAAGGCTGTATCTGAAGGTGTTTCGATTGAGGAAGCGATTGATCGGGCCCAAGCCTCGACAGGCACGGCAGCCAGCGGGATCCTTCGGACCATCCTCCGCACAGGCACCCCTGCCGAGACTTTATTTCGAATCCTCAAATATCAGCAGGATCGTGCGGAATTGACCCGCACTTTCTGGCTCAAATTGACCTATCCCATCCTCCTGATATTTTCCTGCTCGTTTCTGTTCGGCATCGTCATGTGGGTCGTTTCAGAGCAAATGGTTCCAATCTTCCGCGACTTTGGTTTGAGCCTGCCCGGTATCACCCAAGCTGTAGTCGGGATTGCAGATTTAACCAACAAACTCGGCTGGGCGGGTGTGATCATGCCCCCAATACTTGCAACAGGTTTGCTTTTATTGGTTTCAAGCTGGATCAATGGCTCGATTCACCGATGGCTTGACCTTTCGCAGTTTTGTCGGACCATGGCCGAACTTGTGGAAGCCAAATGCCCGCTGGCCGATTCGCTCACAATCTGCCGGATGATGCTCACTGGCAAGCTCGCTCAGTCCACCGATGACATGATCGACATGGTGCGTCATGGCGACGATCTGGCGACAGCGATTGAACTTCAAGTCGCTGTACCCGATGGAGTTGCAGATCTCGTTCGATGGTCTCAGCAGAATGGTCGAGATGGTGCGGAAGGCTTGCGTGTAAGTGCAGCCCTTTTTGAAGCCAGAAGTCGCAGCCAGACCCGCTTTCTAAGCTCTCTGTTCACCGTCATGGCCGTGCTTGTGGTGAGCTGGCTGATCCTGGTAATCACTCTTGCCATCTTCCTGCCCCTGATTTCCATGATCAGCAGGCTCTCAGGATAAATCCTGAAGGTCTACGAAGCCAGCCCTTGAAATGCAATCGACAATGAACAACTCAACAACCACGGATTCGTCCATTCCGCCAAAAGTCCGGCGACGTATCAAGCGCGGTGGTGGATTGAGCATCCAGAACTTGATTTTTGCTGTCGTTGCAGCGGCATTAATCTTCAGCATCATCAAGCTGTTTCAAAATCACCTTCAGGCCCTCTTTATCCTCTCATTCTTTTTTGCAATCAGCCTCATGATTGGCCTGAGCTTCACGATTTCCCGACGAAAATCGGGGTTTCAGGATGCATTCCTGGAACTGGTCGCAATCGCGCACCGCACAGGACTCCCACTGGAAATAGGCCTTCGCGCATTTTCCCCTCAATGTGGCCGAAGTTATGGCCGAAGGCTGGTCCGGTTGGCACACAATCTGGAATCAGGCGTACCGCTGGCAGATGCCGTTGCAATCACACCTGGAGTGATGCCTCTGGATCAACGCGTTGCATTTCGGGTGGCTGAATTCGCCGGCGGAACAACGGCATCGATGGAGCGTATCATACGTGTCCGCCAAAGCCGGATGGAAGCATTAAGGCCACTGGTCGACATGTCGGTTTATTTCCTGATGGTCACAACACAAGTGATTTCGATTGGAGGATTTCTGAATTATTTCATCGCACCAAAAATGCAGGCGATTTTCAATGACTTTGGAATTTCACTACCCACATCATTCACTGTTTTCACATCCGTTTATTCGTCGTCTGCCAGCGTTTTTATCGTCAGTAATATTGGCTTTTTTGCTGTGGTCGCCATCATGTATATACCCGCCCTTTATCACAGTGGTCGCGGAATGGGCTTTCTGGGCCGATTCGTACCGTGGATCACCACCGGCGAAAGGGCCAGTGTTTTACGTGGTCTTGCCGATACCATTAAGGCCGAAAAACCGATCGACGAATGTATGATGATATTTTCCGACTGGTCGATGCGTGGCCAACTCCGTCGCCGTGCTTTTAGAGCTCGCCGAGCCATGCTGGCAGGTGTAGACTGGCTTGACGCACTTCGTGGAGAGGGCCTGATCAAATCCTCCGAACAGCCACTTTTAAAAGCCTCAGCCGAATCAAATCGAGCCTCATGGGCTCTCGAACAACTGGCAGACGCCATCGAAAGCCGCCTCTGGTACCGCTGCCGAATTCTGACAGAGTTATTCAGCCCTATCTTCACCATGCTCATTTCAAGCCTTGTAATACTCGTGGGATTGGCCTTTTTCAGTCCTTTGATTGAATTGATCCGGAGGCTGGCATCCTGAAATGAAACTCTCAACCCGCCCGATTTATGGAAGTTCCAAGATTCGATTCACACACAATCGCCGCGGCTTCCTACTGGTCGATGCCTTCGCCGGAGCAGGCTTGGCTGTCATCGCCCTGAGTATGATGGCGTGGGTCTTGAGTGCGGATGTGAAAATTCGCAAAGCCCAGGAACAGAGAATGATCCTGCTTCAGGCCAGCCAAAACCTGGTCGAGCGACTCGAAACCCTCCCATTTGATGCCCTTGATCAGAAAACAGCCGATTCTGTTGCATCTGGACTTTTAAGCGTGACCCAGTGGCCTGACCTGCATTTCAAGGTCACAATCTCGAAAGAGTCTGCCACGCAGCAGTTCAAGCGTGTCCAAGTCACTGGACAAGTCGGTTCATCTGATACTTTAATCATCAAACTTTGGCGAGACCGATACCAACCGGCTAAAAAATCATGATATCGCCAAAACTCCTTAAATCCCAAACTCGATTGAATTCCAATCAGCCAAGAAACGCTTTTACGCTGATTGAAATGCTGGCCGTCATGACCATGGCGTCAATCCTGCTTGGAGTGATGTTCCTGATGCTGGTCGGAATCATCCGGCGCATGAATTCCGCCGACCTGCAACTGGCACGTCAATTGAATGTGACCCAGGCCTCGGAAGTTTTTCGCGAACTGGCCCATAAATCGAGCGGATTTGAAGTCAGCGCCGATGGCTTGCAATTGACATTGAAACCCGCTCAATCGGTTCAGAAACCGATTCAGTTAACGCTCTCCAGCAAGCCGTTCCGACTTGAGCTGATGAAACCGGATTCGCCCAACAAGCGAATTTTTGGACTCACAGGGCTCGATCATGGTCGTTTTTCCAAGTCTGAAATCGCCGGCCAGACCCATCCAATCGTCGTACTGGAATTATGGCCTGATCCAGCCCAGTCAAAGCGTCTGAATCAGCCTGCTCCATCTGAGAATCGAACCGTTCGGATTGAAGCGGCAACTGGGCTTGATTTGACTGAAAATGCAAGCGTGAAGGAGCCGGTGAAATGATCGATCGTTCACGATTTGATTTCTTAGAATCTCGACGTCGGGGTCTCACACTGATCCCAGTCCTTTCGGCGATCGTACTCTTATCGATCTTCATGGGCCTCTTGGTTCAACGACAGGTTCGAAGCCATTTGACGTGGCGCATAGAGGTTCGCAAAGCGGTCGCACGAAATCTGGCCAGATCTGAACGAGACCGGCTGGTTTTTCTGAAATCCGCAAGTCAGAAAATTGTGACCGGTCAGCGAGATGTCCATTCGAAAGATTTTAGCGACCTCACAGAATCGGCCACGATCACGATTGAGCCATCCAAAACGAGCAAAACCGGCTATCAGATCAAAGTCCAGATTCCATCAGGCCAAAATTCCAACTTCGTCACCGAGTTATTGGAACTCCCATGACCAAGCCGATTATACTCACTCTTCCCGATAATTTCGAACCTGAGCCCCCATCAGCGAGCATTCCCATGAAAAAACGCGGCTTTACCCTGATCGAACTTCTGGTCGTGATTGCGATCATCGCTGTATTAATCTCTTTGCTACTGCCTGCTGTCCAATCCGCCAGAGAAGCAGCCAGGCGAGCCCAGTGCGTGAATAATCTGAGCCAGCTTGGCTTGGCATTAAACAATTATGAATCCGCACATTATGCATTTCCATCCGGGGTGATAAATACCACAGGCCCGATTGATAATATCGCCAAAGGTGTGCATTACAACTGGATCACCCAGCTTCTGCCCTATTTTGAGCAGAAATCCGCCCAAAGGCATTTCAATTTCAACGTCGGGCTTTATGAACCGCACAATTTAACTGTTCGTGGAGTGATGATCAGCACTTTGAACTGCCCTTCAGACGGAGGCTCCTGGCGTGGTGTGGCAAGTGCAAGTTCAAAAGTTGCCACCAGTAGTTCCTATGCCGCGAATTATCACGACACGGAAGCCCCGATTGATAAAACCAATAATGGCGTGTTTTATTTAAATTCAGCCACTCGGCTTGAAGATATTCAGGACGGCTCGAGCTATACCATTTTTGTGGGTGAGCATAAAGCTGTTACCGATCTGGGCTGGGCCAGTGGCACGTCAGCCACTTTGCGAAATACAGGCCATGCGGTGAACTCACCGTCGGGATTTCCACCCGTGATCGGTTTGGACGGTTCGCTCTCTGAGGATACCAAATCAGCGCGAGCAATGGATTCTGATGATGAAGGTGAACCTGTTGCCCCTAAAAAGGATGAAACCGCCGAGCAAGCCCGCCAGCGAATCCAGCGGATTTGTGGAGGATATTCGAGTTTCCACCCAGGGGGAGCGAATTTCTGTTTTGGCGATGGTTCTGTTCGGTTCTTGAAAAATTCGATCAGTACCGTCGTGTTCAACCGATTGGGGAATCGAGCTGACGGTGAATTGATCAGCGCCGACAGCTATTGATTGATTGATCTAGAAGAAATGGTCGCAGCATCTCATGAACAAGCCTGTTTTTGTATTGCCCAAAAGCCTTGAAGCGATCAAAG
>CAMBZY010000254.1 GCA_945872325.1 Candidatus Kuenenia stuttgartensis
AACCAAACCTGTCCCAAAATGCCCCTGCCAAATCCGGTTGACCAACACGCGAGCCGTCAACGGATTTTCAGGACTGGCAATCCAGTTGGCCAACGTCTCGCGACGCTTCTCATCGGTCGAATCCAAAGGCAACGAAAGTGAGCTCAGAATACTCAGAAGTGCGGGAGCCACTTCCTCTTTCGGCTGCTCGGGATCACCTCGTGAAAGCAGCCGGATGGTATCAGGCTTGCGAAACACACCTGCAAATGCTTTCTGAGCACTTATAGCAGTCTTGATCTGCTGCTCCAACTGTTTTTTCTCAGATATCAGGGCGTTGGCCTGACGAGCCTCTTCCGGCTGCAGTCCAGCCGTCGAAAATGCAATATTTGCATTTCGCGAACCACCTGGCTTAAATGGATTTCGATCAGCCGAACCCGCCACTTGTCGCCATTTGTCTGACCCATCCGCCACTTCAATCCGGTAATCGGTTGCGAGTCGGTCGGCATATTCGCCTTCGCGGTCGCGGCCCCAGACGACTCGTTCAATGGTCTGCTCTTTCTCGAATTCCAGTACCACCCAGCCTTTGCCAAATTCGTTGGACATCCAGCTTCGGCTGTTCCCATATCGACCATCGTTGATCTGTTTCAATTCATGACGATCAGGAACGACATTACTTCCGGACGATGTGACCTTGGTCCCAACCGTCGCCAGGGCCACGTTTTTGCCCTCTCGCGTAAAGACTTCCAGTTCGTCGATACACGGTTCCAAATTATTTGTAGAATTGATTGTAAATCGGATTTTTTTCGTTTTTACTGGCTCGAAGCGGTCGGAATTCGATTTGGCATTGATTTGTGGCCTGAGCGGAGCCTGCGAGACAAGCGATTGCATTTCGTCGAGCTTTAGCCCGGCTTCAATCGTATAGGCTGTCGGAAGCCGATCGTTGAGAACTCCGTTACGGTCGCGGCTCCAGCGGATTTTACCGATCCGGGCGGCCTCAGGCAGCTCAAATACCACCCAACCCCGCCCTGCCTCGTCGGACATCCAGCTTCGGCTGTTCCCATATCGACCATCGTTGATGTGTTCCAGTCGATGAATTTCCGATGTTCGGCTCCCAGATGCAGTCAGCTTCGTCCCAAGGCTTGCCAAAGCTAGATTCCTTGGAGTGGGCTCATCGGAAAATATTTCGAATTCGTCGATACAAGGCTCGATCAGGCCAAGTGCGGGATGGAGGTTGGAATCGTGGATCGTGAACCGCACAAATTTCGCAGTCACAGGCGAAAAAACTTCGTCATTCATTTTTGCGGACGTGATTCGGCGGGTGGAATGAATATTTGCCAAAGGCTCAAATCGGGCCAGTTTCTGATCAATTTCCGTGACCTGTTTTTTTAACGATTCCGCTTTCAGCAAGCTGGCTTTGGCCTCCGGAGTCCGCATGTCGCGGTCCTGATATTCTACACCGGCTACAAATGCCTGCATTGCATAATATTCGCGCTGAGAAATCGGGTCAAACTTATGGTCGTGGCAGCGGGCACAGCCAATGCTCAGGCCCATAAATGACTGGCCGATATTCATCACGATTTCATCAAGCGAATCCTGTCTGGCAAGTCGTTTTGAAGGCTCATCGGCTCCAATCTGGCCTGATAGTAGTACAGAAGCCGTTACGAGAAAACCAGTTGCAGCGTCCTCGCCCAATTGGTCGCCGATGATCTGCTCGCGAATGAAGCGGTCGCCGGGCGTGTCCTTATTCAGAGCCCGAATGACATAATCGCGGTAAGGCCAAGCGTTTGGACGCTCGGTGTTGACCTCGAACCCATGAGTGTCTGCATATCGCACCACATCAAGCCAGTGCTGCGCCCATCTTTCGCCATATCGAGGAGATTCCAAAAGCTCATCCACAGCCAGTGGATAAGCGTTTGGGCGTTTATCACGGACAAATTTAGAGACTTGTTCTGGGGTTGGCGGAAGGCCGGTTAAATCGAGAGTCACTCGCCGCAACCAAGTGGCTCGATCCGCTTCCTGAGCCGGTTTCAGACCTTCTTTTTCAAGGCGTGCGAGAATAAATTGGTCGATGGGATCGCGAGGCCAGGATTTCTCGCGGATTTCTGGTAAAACGGGCTGAGCAAGAGGCTTGAATGACCAGTGATCGCGGCGGTCTTCAATTTTCGCCAGATCCACACCATCTGGCCAAATGGCCCCTTCATCCACCCATTTCGTAATAGTTGAAATTTCATTTGCGGAGAGGCGGGAGCCCTTGGGCGGCATCAGCATTTCTTTGTCGTCACCACGAATGAATTGAACCAGCGGACTATCGTCCGACTTGCCGGGCACGATGATCGGAGCGTAGCCATCTCCACCCTTGAAAGCGGCGGATTTGATGTCGAGCCTCAGGCCTGATTTCTGCTTCGAAGATCCATGACAGTCGTAACAGTATTTTTCAAGAATCGGACGAACTTCGCGGACAAAATCGACTTTGGCCGCCTGCAACTGCAGCGGTAACGCGATCAGCAATAATACAAGTGAGATTCGTGGATTCATGATTTCGGTATACTCCGCCCGATCAGCAGGGGGCGAGCGTTGACGGGCAGGTCGTGTCGAGTGGGCAGACGGATCAATTATCCATGATTTCCCAATGAGATTCAAGCTCTGGTGAATGTTTCCTTGATCCCGGGGCACCAATCTCTGTCATTAAATCACGATACACCAAACAGATCCTCCCAAACCTTGATCTTTCCAGCCTTTGCAAATTCCAGAAATCGTCTTAAAGGCCGAACGATTGTGGTAGAACTTCGGCCAGGAATTCGCTCCGGATGGCGGATCTCGCGGGTGGACGTGCGAATGATTCGCGAGTCGGGGTGGAGTGGAAGTTCAGCAAGATTCACAATATATTTCTGAAAAAGTCCGCCCCTGAGCAGGAAAAACTCGACATCCGACATGTAAACACATCCCACCTGCAGCTTATTTGATTTGAAATATCCCGCCAATCGCTGGATCGAGCCCGTTGCAGCCCAATCGCCTACGATCGGTAAAATGCGACCTGACACATGAAGCCTGCGTATGCCTGCATAAGAGGGTTCTGAGCCGAGCCAGTGCGATGGCTGACCTGATCGACTGGGCATGGTGATCAGCGACCCCAGTGTCGGATAAATTTTTAATGCCAGAAATCGGGCATCAGGCCCAGGGCCCGCCAGGCGTGACTGAATGGTTGCAATTTCCTGGAATTCCTGTTCGTTCAGAAGATTCCATTTTAAAATCGTTTTGCGAACTTTTTCTTTCGTCGATTGCAACAGCGATTCATTCACAGGCTGATGTGCAATCGTTTTTAATCGATTCTCGAGATCGTTCAAACCGATTGGTAGTTCCGGGAAATTACGGCTCCAGAAATTTTCCAGATAAGTTTGCCGATCCGCAGAGATTTCAACTAAAGCTTTCTGAAACAGATGTAATAACTGATTCTTTTTGCGATAATCCAGAATGAAGCCATGGCTAGGTTCCAATTGTCCCATCAGTGAATAATTCTGGTCGGGTCCGACACCCAGATAAACTTGCCCCTTTGGCACTTCTTTTGAAATCTGATCCATGATTGAGGCGATAGAGTCCTCGTTCGTCATCAGATTATCGGCAGATGATGGGCCTGTGGGCGGGTCGTCGAGTTGTTTAATGGTATTGGAAAAATTATTGTCGGTTTGTGCCTGCGACTGACCATTTAAATGCAAGTTTAAAGTGAATGACAGAGAGGCGAGCTGCAACAAACACTTGCGACGATTCGTAAATGAAGATTGCATCAGATTCATGAAAAGTCTTCTTACGAACACACAGCCTCGCCATGACGGAGCGATGGCGAGGCTCAGATTCAAACCGTTTCCAGAGTGACTTGGATCAACTCAACTCGGCGTCATTCCCCTTCAAGCCGCACATGTTCCAGCTTGTTTTTGACAAGCCAGTCCATCAGGTCTTCCTGCTCTTCCGTCAGTTCCACTTCGGTCATATTGTCTGTGTCGAGCGGGCTTACGAGAAAAATGACTCCATCGTCCTGCCATTTTTCGGTCTCTTTGAGTGCGAAAAAGAATTCGCCTTCTTCAAGTTTCGGAATCCCCTGCTGGCCTGGCGGGCAGGCGAAATAGACGAACTGGGACCTGAGCCTGGGCGAGATCTTCAAGGGCTTGACATCTGTACGACCAATGGCGACCAATTGCATGGAACTGAGCTTCCTCTCTCGGAATGGGTGTCTGTGATTATTTTACGACTAGATCCACGGCTGCGAAATGCTCGTGATCGCTCTGGGTTTGACGACTTTCGACTCGGACCATATAAACGCCGGGCTTGTCGATCACAAAGCGTGTCCGGGCACCGGCTTTGGCGCCTGGCTTGAAGTCCATGTCGAAGGCGGTTTCAAGCTCGACATCGCCGGTCGTGTCGGGCAATTCTTTCTGCCCCACTTTATCCGATCTGGCGACATAAAAATGCATCACCACATCTTTTAACGTCTTGTTTGGATAGACGTTCTGAAAGAACCACTGAACCCGGATCGGTTCACCGGCCTTGACCTCCAGAACGGGTCGCGGCGACTTGCCGATCTCAGGCGGAGTTTGGTCCACAAACGATGTCACCTGCTTGCCTTGCGACTCAATCGTCAGCTCCACCTTGGCATGTTCAGCATGTGCCAGGCTCACCGTCAAATAAAGAGCCAAAAGGCTGGCCTGAATGGCAATAGGTTTCATATGGTGGGCCTTCCAATGTGTTTAAGTTCTGGACATGCCAGAAGATTTGCTGGTCAACCGCATTGTAGTGACATCATCTGCTAAAAGCGAACTTTGAAACCAGTTTTTTCTGTCTCGTCAGTCGGTTTGATCAGGTCAAGGTGATCATTCGGTCGATAAATCCCTTATCACCTCGGTCAATTTGAACCGAAAAAGGTGGCAAGATTTGGCCACCTCAATCTCCATCTGGAAAAGGCTTGAAACGATGATCTATCGCAAATGCTTGAAATTCGTGCTGGCTGGGCTTGCCATTCTGGCGGTTTCCGAGCAGGCTCAGGCTCAGAATCCGAACAGTCAGTGGAGGACCAGTCGCCGAATGACTCAGGTCACCGTTTTGCCAACACCTCCGACGGCTGCTCTAATTCAGCCCAATCCAGCGGCTCAAAAATCAGGCCGATGGACGACCAATCGCCCGTTGATCTCTTCTGGCTACGAAATGCCCACAAGACCTTTGTTCATCAGTGGTTATGCGGGTAGAAACTATGGCCACGGGGTTCGTCAGGGATACATTTTCAACTCACCCGGAACGGCTCAGGGCGAGCTGAAGATGATCGAACTCAAACCGATTCG
>CAMBZY010000255.1 GCA_945872325.1 Candidatus Kuenenia stuttgartensis
GTGAATTGCTCGGCCATTTTGTCGAACGCTAATGGGACTTCACAGACCATCTCGCCGGAAGGGCTAAAAGATTTCGGTGGATAACCAGCCACGACCGTTCCAAGCCTCATCCCGATTTTCCCAACAAAATCTTCCCACCTGTTGCGAATATTTTCGAGGTCAGGAAGATCGCCATGAGTCGAAGCTGTTGGTGAGAAAGACTTCGTAACTACTGGCTCAGGCTTGGTATCAACACGTTGAGCGGTCTCTTCGCGTTTGACAGGACTGGCCGCTGGTCTCAGCGGTTCACGACGCTCTTCAGCCACATTTGATGAGAGAATCTCTCGCGCTGCCGGTGCTGCTGTGATGCGCTGGGTGGTGACTGTGCCAGATCTTTGAGCGGCAGACGTTTCTGATCGTTTGGTGGGAGCAGGTGCTCCACCGGATTTGATCCGGGCGATAACGTCCGAAAGTTCGGAGAGTCGGTCGAGCCTGGTCACTCGTGCAAGCCCTAACTCGGCCAGAAGCCGGCCTTGAGGGTTGCCCTTCATGCGCGCTTTGGTTTCGGCCATAATCTGCATGGCGGCCAGAATACTGTCCATGCCCCAGTTTTTTGCCAGAGCTTCAAGCCTCGGCTTCTGGCGCGATCCGACCGCCATCAAGGGGCCTTTGGAACCGGCTGATTGCACCATGGCATCACGCAGAAGTTCGAGAACGCCGGTGACAAGATCGCCAGGCTGAACGCCGACCACCATCGCGGCTTCGATTTGTTCCAGAAGTCTGGCCATGTCATGATCAGCGGCGGATTCCAGAAGGTCAAGCATTCGGTCGTCGCTGGCCAGACCCAGAATTTCACGAGCCTGATCGTCCGTCAGACAGCCTTCGCTATGGGTCAGCAGGCGTTCGAGCAGGGACTGGGCGTCACGCATGGATCCACCGGCCCGGCGGGCGACGGTCCATAGCGCGTCTTTTTCGACCTCCACAGCCTCTTGATGGCAGATGGAATCGAGAGTTTCAACGATCTTTTCAGGAGTGATTCCGGCGAAGTCAAAGCGTTGGCAACGCGAAAGCACTGTGATCGGAATCTTCTGCGATTCGGTGGTGGCGAAGAAGAATTTTACGTGCTCAGGGGGCTCTTCCAAAGTCTTCAAGAGAGCGTTAAAAGCTCCTGTGGAGAGCATATGGACTTCGTCGATGTAATAAATCTTGAACCGGGAACGGCTCGGCCTGAGGCCCACATTGGCGCGAAGTTCACGCACGGAATCGACGCCAGTGTTGCTGGCACCGTCGATCTCAATCACGTCAACGTCTTGCCCAATGGAGATGGCTTGACAGGTATCGCATTTATTGCAGGGTTTGTCGGTGGGGCCGATTTCGCAATTCAGGCATTTGGCGAAAATTCTCGCCATGCTGGTTTTGCCCACACCACGTGTGCCGGTAAACAGATAGGCATGTGTGATGCGGTTAAGCCGTATGGCGTTGCGAAGGGCAGCAACGACGTGTTCCTGACCGACCAGATCATCAAGTGTTTGGGGGCGATATCGCCTGGCCACAACCTGGTAAGAGGTCGCGGATGATGTGGCGGTTCGCTCTGGTGCCGGGTCGCTCACGACCGTTAACCTCATCTACCCGACACAAAATGGCCAGGAAACGCTCCATGAAACCTGATCCGAGCCATTTTAAAGGAGTAATCAACCGTCGTCCAAAAAGGTTGCGGGTGAGCCGGGGAGGTTCTCCCAAGCACATGATGACGATGCTTATGGCTGCTGCATTCCTGCCCTGACCAGGTTCGCAAGCCACCATTGCCAGGGTCCCCCCCGGCTCACCTGAAACCCTTCCAGAGACGACGATGTTGATTTCGCTCTCGGAGATGAATCTGAATCTTGATCATCTTTACGATGGTCAAATTTCACTCATTACTATATTGTGAAGTCTGAACGCATAATTGACAAGGCCAATCATGGGCAGCTCAGCTGTGACCCTGCCCTGTTTTCTGCCTGAACCGATTTTGCGACTTGTGGCGATTGCAGCAGTCCCTGTGTGGAATTCCTGTCAATCTTGTGACAAAAAAGCCCTTAGACGGCATCTTTCAGGCCAGCGCTAAACCAAGTGAAATTCGAAGCTTCGAACGATTGGCAGAAAATCCTTCACGGTGTCCGTGAAATCCGGCTCGCCAACGGGCTCACAGGTCTTGTGCTGCCCTGCGCTGGGATCGGTTCCGTGGTTTGCGATATTTATTATGCGGGTGGATCCTCGATTGATCCGCACGGACGATTCGGCCTGGCCCACTTTCTGGAGCACATGGTCTATAACGGAACCGAAAAAGTTCCGCGTGGTGTTCTCGATCGGATCATCCTCCGTCTGGCGGGTCAGCACAACGCCGAAACAGGGCCTGATTTTACCCACTTCTGGTGCCAGTTGCCGAAGCATGCGCTGGGGCTGTCTCTGGCTCTGGAGGCGGACCGGATGACAGGAGCCGCTCTCGAATCGGCGGATGTCGACCGTGAAAGGCCGATCATTCTTGAGGAAGAAGCCCGTTATCGCGAGCAGCCGTTTGAAGAGCTGATGACCCGCTTGATGGCCGACCTGTTTGAAGGTCACCCTTACGCCCACCCTACAATCGGCTTTCCGGAAGACTTGCATCGCCTGAATGCAGAAGACCTTCGCAGGCATTATCGCCAAACGTTCAGGCCCGACAATGCTGTGGTGGTGATCGCCGGCGACACCACGTCAGATCAAGCCACAGCCTTGATCCACAAATATTTTGATCCGATCCAGAGAAGTTCTGAGCCTCTGATCAACCAGAATTTGACCACCCCTTCCATCGCCCGATTCGATGGCCGGTGCATGACACTTCCCTCAACGGAAATTGTTCCACGTGGAGCTATGCTTTGGCCGGCCCCCTGCCCTTTCGATCTTGAGTCCCGCGCATGGGGTGTAGCGGCATCGATTCTTGGAGGAGGCCGGGGATCACGGCTTTGGCGAGCTTTGGTTGAGGATAGCCAGACAGCGGCCTTTGTGAGTGTCTCACTTTCTGAGGAGCGATTTGGAGGTTATCTGATGATCGACCTCGAGCTGAATCCAAAGTCATCCTATGAGAAGGCTGAGCAGATCGTTCATGACGTGCTTGAGAAGCTGGCGACTGAGGGGCCGACCGCGGATGAGGTGCGGAGAAGTGCCAGACACCGATCATCCGCTGCCCGATGGGCTCGTCAGCAGTCGACCACTCTGGCGGGTGCGTTAGGCACGTGGAGCTTGTTTGCAGACTGGCACCTTCTAGCGGAAGCATGGAGGCGCGATGACCTTGTGACGGCTGAAGATGTTCAGAGAGTCGCCGGACAACTCCGCCGATCGAATGTGGCAAGGGGCTGGACGACTCCTGAAAAACTCTCCCATGCCAAGAAAAATCAAGCCGATGATGAGCCTGAAAAGCCTCAGCGAATCTCGCCGGCTCTGAACCAGTCGGCAACCACGGACGATGCTCCGGCCCCTGCCCTCAGCCGGATGGTTGAGAAAGCGATTCGGACGGAGGTTCGATTTCGGCCCCGGTCCAAGCCACTCGTCAGGCAGTCGCCGGAGGGGATGAGCCTGATCGCTGAATCGCTCAAAGATCAAGGTGTTTGTGCCATAGAACTGCGCTGGCGCACAGGTTGGCTGGAAGAAGCTTTGCCCGGTCTGGCGACGATTACGGCCAGAGTTTGCGAAGAAAGTGTCGATCAAGTCACGGGGCATCCGTTCGGGGAAACTCTGGAAGATCTTGGGGCATCGATCGACGCCAGTTCAGCGGGCTTTACGATCCAGGGCCGATCCGAAGATTTTGGGACCATTCTCAGCTTGATGAAACGGATGGTCTGGACGCCCGACTGGTCGCGTGAGACGGTTAAGCGGGTCGCTCAGCGAACGCGCACCGAGCTTGAGGCGGATCTGGACGACCCGGCATTTCAGGCAGAGCTGACACTCAGGAAAATGGTTTATTCCGGCGGGCCAGGTTCGAACGATGTTCGTGGGACTCTGGAAAGCCTGAAGGCGATGACCGTGACAGCGGTTCGCAATCACCACCGGCGGTTTTATCATCCGCGAAACACGATTCTAGGTGTGGCAGGCTCGTTCCGTACCAGCCGATTGATTGAGCGGCTCGGGTATCGAATTCTGGGTGATACGTATTATCCGAAAATCTCTGAGCAGTTCGACCAAGGCTGGAATGAGTTTAAAAGTGGCCCCCTGCCCCCGGGTCAGATCCAGAAAATGCGGTCGCCGGGAACGCAGACCCACATCGTGATGGGGCATCGAACTGTGGCCAGGACCGATCCCGACTGGGTCGCCATGCAGGTGCTTGAAGTGATTATCGGAGCGGGGCCGGGTCTGACAGACCTGCTTAGCCAGCGTCTGCGCGACGATCTCGGGCTTGTCTATTCCGTGGGAATGGCCACGACGGAAGGTGCCTGGCGGACGCCCGGATATTTAAGAATCAGTTTTTCATGCGATCCAGCCGATTCAGCCAGAGCAGAACACGAAGCCCTTCAGGTGATGCAACAGGCGGCTTTGGGGAATATGACGGATCAGCAGTGCCTTGAGGCCCGCGATTATTTGACCAGGTCGTGGTATCTCGGTTTTGAGGCGTCTGACGATCGGCTTTCGAACTGGCTTGATACAGAGCTCGACGATTGGGATCTGAGTCTCCCGCCAAGGTGGGTCCAGCGATGTTCCAGCCTGACGCCTGACCAGATTCGGGAAGTGGCCAGACGAAGAATCCTGCCAAACCACTTCCAGATCGTTCAATACGGGCCTTGATCTTTATCCATAAGAGTTATGAACAATCGGAGAATCGGCACTCTGCCAGTCAGTCGTCTGCTGATCAGCCTATGGTTCGACCGATTTCGAACGATTCCAGGGCGTCAATAATTTGATCGTTTGATTCAAACAAGCGCTGGATGGCGGCTTTGTGGATCTTCATTTTGAGAGATCCGACACCCAGCGCGCCCCAGGCGAGATATCCGCCCTTGTCGATTTTTTTGTCCTGAGGCTTCACTCCCTCAATCCCGGCTGGCGAGACGGCGTTCAAGTCCACGGCAACCTTCAGGCTCTGGAGCTTACTCACGATATGGCCAGGCAATAGGGTGACACCTGCCGCGCCTGCAGCCACGACGACTTCCACACCATCAAGCCCTTCGGCCAGAGCTTCATTCGAACTGGTTTGAAATGGGAGATAGAGCTTGCCGGTGGATTCGCCGAGCGATTCTGCCAGAACGGCCGACTTCGAATGCTGACGACTCCCGACTCTCACCCGTGCCCCGAG
>CAMBZY010000256.1 GCA_945872325.1 Candidatus Kuenenia stuttgartensis
AAGTCGCAGGATTCAGGTGGTTTGTCGAAGCTTGATCAAGTCAGCCGTCGCAAGGATGCGGTTTTACTTTCGGAAATGGTGGATGAACGAGGCGTGCTTGGGCTTGCGTCTAATGAAGTTGAGCCACTATTGGAAGGTAAGCCGGCAGCGGAGATGGCCCAGAAGCGGAAGAGTCTGGGAACTCTGAAGCAATCAGCTGATGCGATCGCCGTTCCGATGGCTCATACGTTGAAAGACGGTGCAAGCCGGGACCTGAAGGTTTACATCGCGGGTGACCCGAAAAAGCAAGGTGATCTTGCTGTCCGATCATTTCCATCCGCCTTGACGGCAGGTCAGAAGCATGCGTTCAAGACCCATGGGAGCGGGCGATTGGAACTGGCCAACTCGATCGCATCGAAAGAGAATCCCCTGACTGCCCGGGTCATCGTAAACCGCATCTGGGCAGGTCATTTCGGCACAGGCCTGGTTCGAACTCTGAACAATTTTGGTCAGTTGGGCGATCGCCCGAGCCATCCGGAATTGCTCGACACACTTGCGGTGGGCCTGATGGAATCCGGATGGTCGATGAAGGGCCTGCATCGCCAGATCATGCTCTCAGCCACTTATCAGCAGAGCAGTACGGGAGTGACAGGGAATCAGGAAATTGATCCTGAGAACCGTTATCTCTGGAAGATGAATCGAAGGCGATTGGAAGTGGAGCCTTGGCGCGATTCCGTTCTGGCGGTTTCTGGCAAGCTCAACCGAGAGATTGGGGGGCCATCAAGCCGATTGACGGAAGATCATCGCCGGCGAACACTTTATGGATTTATCAGCCGTCACCAGTTGAACGACCTTCTGCGTCTGTTCGATTTCCCTGACCCGAATATTACAGCCGGTGAGAGGGCTGTGACCACGGTGCCTCTTCAACAGCTTTTCGTCATGAACAGCGACTTCATGATCGCTCAGGCCAAAGCACTTGCGAAGCGGCTGACTCAGGATGCCGGCACCGATCCGGACCGGGTCACTCGTTGTTTTGCTCTGCTTTACGGTCGCTCTCCATCCAGCCTTGAACTGAAGTCTGCACTTGAGTTTATGGCGGCATCAAGCTCTGCGGAATCGGGTGATTCCCTGGCTCCTCTTGAACAATTCTGCCTGGCCATGCTGGGTACCAACGAATTCGCATATGTGGATTAAACGACCATGAATGAACAATTGATCAACAGTCGGTATCCGTTCATGTCGCGTCGGGAAGTGCTCGCGCGGACCGCTGCAGGGTTTGGGATGCTGGGGCTGGCAGGTGTCTGTGGGGCTGATCAGCAGCCATCAGGCTCCGACTCGTCTGAAAATCCGCTGAGCCCGAAGGTTTCGCACTTTCCAGCCAAGGCCAAGCACGTCATCTTCCTGTTCATGAATGGTGGTCCATCGCATGTGGACACATTCGACCCTAAGCCTGAACTCGAGAAGCAGGCGGGCAAGCAAGCGTCGAACGGCAAGGGGAAATATCTCGCATCCCCATTTAAGTTCAGCCGTTATGGCCAGAGTGGTATCGAGGTCAGTGAGTTGTACCCTCACGTGGGTAAAACGATCGACGATATCTGCGTTTTGAGGTCCATGTATACAAGCACGCCGAACCATGAACCGGGCCTGTTCATGATGAATTCAGGCAGCCAGCAGCCGATTCGGCCGAGCCTTGGCTCATGGCTGACGTATGGGCTTGGGACTGAAAATCAGAATTTGCCGGGCTTTGTGGTACTTTGCCCTGGCAAGCCCGTGGTTGGGCCAGCCCTTTGGTCGAACAGCTTTTTGCCTGGCATTTATCAGGGTACTCACGTCAACAATTCGAACCTTGATCCAGAAAAAGTCATTGGTCACCTGAAGAACACGTCCGTCAGCAGCACATCCCAGCGCCGTCTGCTTGATCTGATGCAGAAGATGAATCAGAGCCACATGGATCAGAGGCCTCAGGATAATCAGCTTGAAGCCCGAATTCAATCGCTTGAAATTGCTTACAGGATGCAGTCAGAGGCTCAGGAAGCGTTTGATATTCGTCGCGAAACATCTGCCACTCGTGACCTTTACGGCAAGGGCGAGTTTGCGGATGGGTGTATGATCGCCAGACGTCTCGTGGAGCGAGGCGTGCGCATGGTGCAACTCTACTACGGCTCAGGCCAGCCTTGGGACGCTCACGGGAGCATTATGGATCATAAGCGAGATGCCATAAAAAGCGATCAGGCCATTGCAGGCTTGATCCATGATCTCAAGGCCCGGGGCCTGTTCAACGACACCCTGGTTGTGTGGGGTGGTGAATTTGGCAGGACCCCGACTGCCGAAGGCACCAACGGACGCAACCACCATGCCACCGGCTTCAGCATGTGGCTTGCCGGAGGCGGTGTAAAGGGTGGAATGACATTTGGAGCCACCGACGAGCTTGGCATGAAAGCCGTGGAAAATCGGATGAGTGTTCATGACCTCCATGCGACCATTCTGCACCTGATGGGCATGAATCACGAGAAACTCACGTTCCGCTACTCAGGCCGGGACTTTCGCCTGACTGATGTCCATGGAAACGTGGCTCACGAAATCATTGCCTGACTTTTAGATATTTTCAGCTCACTCACGAAGGATGTTTCAGAATCATGAAAAGCCCACTCAATCGCCGCCAATTCATTCAGTCCAGTAGCCTTTTCGGCGTTACCGCCATGGGCATTGCACGTGTTGCGTCATCCCGCGTTTTGGGAGCGAATGAGCGTCTGAATATCGGAGTGATTGGGGTTGGTGGGCGTGGTGCTGGCGATTTGGCCGGTGTGGCCCACGAAAATATTGTGGCCCTTTGCGACGTTGATGACGACCGGCTTGGGGCAGCGTCCTCCAAGCACCAGTCTGCCAAAAAATACTCGGATTATCGCGAACTATTGCAGCAGAAAGACCTCGACGCCGTAGTGATCGCTACGCCTGACCATCACCACGCACCCGCTACGGTCAGAGCCTTGCGACGTGGCCTTCACGTCTATTGCGAAAAGCCTCTGACGCATACTGTTGAAGAAGCCCGTCTGATTGCAAAGCTTTCGGCTGAACATAAAGTGGCCACTCAGATGGGGACTCAGAATCACGAGCATCCTGGCTATCTCAGGCTGATTGAATTATTGCAGACAGGGGCCATTGGTCCGGTTCGCGAGGTGCATATCATCACCGATCGGCCCGGTACGTTCTGGACTCAGGGTATGAATAAACCGACGTCCGTGCCGGCAGTTCCCAAGGGGCTGCACTGGAACGAGTGGCTTGGGCCTGCTGAGGATCGGCTTTATCATCCGGATTACGTTCCATTTCGATGGCGTGGATGGTGGGATTTCGGCTGTGGGGCGATCGGCGACATGGCCATCCACTTGATGGACCCGTCATTCTGGGGTTTGAAGCTTGGTGGCCCCGTGAAGGTTTCATCGAAGGGCCCGTCTGTAAATCCTGTGAGTGGCCCGAAATGGATGGAGACCAAGTTCGAATTTGGCCCTCGGGGCGAGCTTCCAGCCGTGAACGTTTTCTGGTATGAAGGTGTGGCCAAGCCTCAGCCGGATATCGCAAAGGAACTCCCAATGAATGGATCGTTGTTCATTGGCGACAAGGGTCGGATTGCAATTGCGCATGACGGGTATCCGAAACTCCTTCCAGAAAAGGATTTTGAGGGATTCAAAGCACCCGCCCCATATTTGCCGGCATCGCCTGGGCATCACCAGCAGTGGATTAACGCTTGTAAATCCGGCTCACCCACAGGGAGTCCGTTCAGCTATGCTGCTCCATTCACAGAAACGGTTTTACTGGGGAATGTTGCATATCGAACGGGTCAATCGATTGCATTTGATCCTGCAACAGGTAAGGTGACAAATGTGGAAACGGCGAACCAGTACCTCGGGAAAGCCTATCGAAAGGGCTGGGAAATCTAAGTCATCTGGAATCAGGGCCCAAAACCTTAATATCCTTTTGGGCCTTAAAATGAGTTGAACTGGTAAATTATGAAGCGGATGAAAGTCATATCACGTGAATATAAAATCATGATGGATCATCGTTTATTCGTTGATCGGAAGTCGGCGATGATTGAGTTTTTGGCTGAAATCAAGGCTTTAGGCTTGCAACTTGGCTTGAATACGACAGATCAGGTGAGCAAGCCGAAGCGTCGGGAGGTGGTGTTTTTAGACACTCCGGATTTTTCTGTTTATTTGAATGGACTAATATTTCGTCAGCGAACGGATCTAGATTTGAAGTTAACGGAATACACCTTAAAGGCACGTTCTCCGGACCGTTACCTGGCAGCGTCTGCGAATATCCAGCCAAATCATGAGCAAGAATCCGAAATCAAACTTGAGGAGGATATCAGCACTCCTTTTCAAGTCCGGTTTTCTCATTCCGGTAAATGTGCAGGGCCGGTGGATCAGCCGAAAACGTTGGGTGAAGCCAGTCAGATGTTTCCTGGTCTTGGTGCTCTAAGGCGAGATGGCCAGATATGTTCGCCTGATATCAGGCTTCAGCCTGTGAATGCAATGACGGCTTTTGAGAGGGTGATCAAGGGTCCAAAGATTACGATTGGGGATGCGATTGCGGAGTCGGCGATTATTTTCTGGTCGAATGGCAAAGATGGCAGGCCCATGGTTGCTGAGTTCTCATTTCGATATGCAGACAAATCTGAAAACTATTCTGGAGAGACGGTAAAAGCGGCCAAGTTGCTTTATGAATCCATGCAACGTCTGGACTGGTTCCTGCCTGATGGGAAGCCGAAAACGCAATTTGTGTATCAAGCCAATTCCAAAGCCTGATGTGTTATTTGGAGTGGAGAGGGTTTTACGGTACCATTCGATCCGGAAGGTTGAAAAATCTGGCAACTCCAGCGGATTTGTACTTGAATCTTGATGGCATAACGATTAGACTAATGCCTGCCAATCAAGGGGCGGTTAGCTCAGCTGGTTAGAGCGCCTGCCTTACACGCAGGATGTCGGGGGTTCGAATCCCTCACCGCCCATTTCCTTGTAAAGCAGGCACTTAGGTAAATGTTGAACTTTCCGTAAAATGTGTTCGGATCGACTTGCTGGCAGTATTTGCGAGCAAATCCTATGGACAGAACGAACGACCCATCCTACTTTAAATCGTGTAGGGCATAGTGCTTACAGATTGGTAAACGGCACATGGAATTGTCAGAGTGCATGGCACAAGCCTGATGTCCCCTCAAGCCTCACAAATGGGGGGCAATGTGTCACCTTTCAGAGCCCGAAGATGACTGTTTCCAGGTTTATCGATACCCAAAGGGCATGC
>CAMBZY010000257.1 GCA_945872325.1 Candidatus Kuenenia stuttgartensis
GAGCGGTTTCAGGCCATGATGGTCGTAGATGAAGCCCATGCCACTGGCCTTTTTGGCGCCCACGGGGCGGGTATGGTGGAATCTCTCGGTTTGGGCGAGCTGCCGTTTCTGGTTCGACTGGGTACTTTGAGCAAGGCTGTGGGAGTTCAGGGCGGATTTGTGGTCGGGTCGCAAAAGCTGATCGACTGGCTGGTTCAATCGGCCCGGGGCTGGATCTATTCCACAGCGATTTCGCCCTATCTGGCTGGAGCGGCAGAGGAGTCGATCCGGATCATCCGAGAGGAGCCATGGAGGCGGGTGCAGGCCCTTCAGATGGCCGATTCTCTGCGTCAGGAGTTACGGAAAAACGGCTGGAATGTGGCTGATGGTGTTGGGCCGATTGTGCCTCTGATTCTGGGCGATGTGGAACTTGCCTTGAAAATTGGTCAGAAGTTGGAGGATCAGGGATTTGCCGTGGGCGTGATCCGGCCACCGACTGTGCCCAAGGGCACGGCCCGGTTGAGGATCAGCGTGAATGCCGGTCACACGCTGGAAGATATTGGTAGGCTTGTGGATGCACTAGTGATTTCCTCTAAAATGGACTAGACTGGGTAGGAGTTCAAAGTGCGTCCAAGAGTCTAAGGGCGTTCTACTCAGCCAGACACCCAACCAGCCATCTGCGAATATGAAACCGCCCCAACCCACGCCCAGTCCACGTGTTGCCGTTTTTACAGGCACATTTGATCCATTGACCCTTGGCCATGTGGACGTGATCAAACGTGGGCGGATGCTGTTTGACAAGCTGATTGTGGGGATTGGTATCAACCCAAACAAACAGGCCATGTTTACCGTGGAGGAACGGGTGGGACTGGCACGCGAGGCTCTGGCATCGTTCGAAAATGTGACGGTGGAAGCCTTTGAGGGGCTGGCTGTTCACTATGTGCGAAGCATCGGCGCCGGAGTGATTTTACGGGGCGTGCGGACACTATCGGACATGGAATATGAGTTCGCGATGTCGCTGACCAACACACGGCTCGACCCCGGCGTGGAAACGGTCTTTTTGATGGCAGACGGCGAATTCTCGCACGTTTCGAGTTCATTGATCCGCCAGATTGCGACCTTTGGAGGCGGCGAATCGCTGGGCCTGTTTGTGCCTGAAATCTGCGTCAGACCGATTTTGGAAAAGTCGGCACAGAGTTGATTTTAAGTCAGGAATCACGCAGGCGTGAGTTGCTCTTCTGCCATTTGCAAGGCTTTGATCATGCCGCGAGCCTTGTTGACCGTTTCTTCGTATTCAGCGGCCGGGATACTGTCGTAAACCACTCCACAGCCAGCCTGAATGTAGGCTTTGCCTGCATGCAGTACGAGCGTGCGAAGAGCGATACACATATCCATATTGCCTGAAAAATCGATGTAACCTACAGCGCCGCCGTAAGGGCCGCGTTTTTGGGGCTCCATTTCGTCGATCACTTCCATGGCCCTGATTTTTGGGGCGCCTGAAACGGTGCCGGCTGGGAGTCCACTTCTCAGGGCGTCAAACGCATTCATGCCTTCAGCCAGTTCGCCGGTCACATTTGAGCTGATGTGCATGACATGCGAATATCGCTCGATGTGCATGATTTCTGAAAGCTCGACAGAGCCAAACTTTGCAACTCGACCAACGTCGTTTCGACCGAGGTCGATCAGCATGATGTGCTCGGCTCTTTCCTTGGGATCAGCCAGCAGTTCCTGTTCCAGAGCCAGGTCTTCGGCTTCGTCCCGGCCACGTTTTCTCGTGCCGGCCAGAGGACGTACGGTCATTTCTCCATCTTCCACTCTGACAAGGATTTCCGGCGAGCTGCCGACCAGGCTGAAGCCGTTCCATGGAAGGTAGAAAAGAAACGGGCTGGGGTTTACGATCCGGAGCGACCGGTAGACGTCAAAGGCGTGGGCCTTGGTCTCCATCTCAAAGCGTTGGCTGGGAACGACTTGGAAGATGTCGCCAGCACGGATGTATTCCTGGCATCGTTCGACCATGGCCTCAAATTCGTGGGGCTCGAAATTGGAGGTCACCTGACGGGTGGGCGGGCTGTCTGTATCAACATCCGCGAAGATCAGGCTTGTGGCCAGATCCTTCGCAGGGCTTCCCAGTTGATGGACCACTTCGTCGATCCGCCGGGTAGCGGTTTCGTAGGCCAACTGAGCAGAGCCATCTTCAGTGATCTGTGCTAAGACGACGACCAGAATGGTTTTACGGATATGATCAAAGATCACCATCCGGTCATAAAAGCCGAACGCCAGATCGGGGAGTCCACGGTCGTCGGGAGGGGTGTCGGGCAGATGCTCGACGTAACGGACGGAATCGTAGCCAGCCATGCCCACGGCGCCGCCGATGAAGCGTGGCAAACCCCTGCGGTGAGTGACTTTATGCTTGTTGATCCACTTTTCGAGGGCGGCTAAAGGGTCGGGGTCTGAGAAGCGTGTGAGGAGACCGTCGCGATGATCCTTGATCTCGATTTCAAGGCCTCTGGCTTCAAATTCGAGGAACGGATCGGTGCCAAGAAAGCTGTATCGGCCGACCTTTTCGCCGCCAACGACACTTTCGAACAGGAAGCCGGGTCGCCCTTGGGCTTCGATCCGGGTATATGCGGAGACAGGCGTGAGGGTGTCGCCCGTGAGTTCGCGATAAACGGGCAGCATGAGACCTGGCTTGGCCTCAGCCTGAAATTCGTCCCAGCTTGGCACGTGGCGAATCAAAATGCCCAGACTCCCATGGAAGTTCACTGACAGGATCACGAAAGATCATCAAAAAATAGCAGAAAAACCTTGGATTCTCAAGGATTTCGCATCAAAGAGAAGTTGTAAGATGTTACTCTAAATGGCTTTTCTATTTATTCGCCTCACGCACAAGGTGCGGTAGTTCTGGCACAATGATTTGTTCCATCGCCAGTTTTACTGCAGCCCGACTTCCGGGCATGAGCAAAACGACAAGTGGGCCAATCAGTCCGCCTGTGGCCCGGCTCAGGATACAGGCGGGGCCGATCTCCTGAAAACTTAGCCAGCGAAAAAGTTCGCCATAGCCTGGAATCTGTTTGGTGAAGAGCTTTTCGAGAGTCTCCACGGTCTGATCGCGAGGGCTGATGCCGGTTCCACCTGTGATCAGGACGGCCTGAATGGAGGGATCTGCCTGAGATTGTGCAATCACATTCTGGATCTCGACCGGTTCATCGCGTACGATCTTTCGCCAAGCCACTTCATGGCCTGCTTGCGTGGCGATTTGATCGATCAAAAGCCCGGAAGTATCGGTTTCCAAAGTTCTTGTATCAGAAACCGTGACAATACCGAGCTTGACCGATGCCTTGGCAGCTGCTTTGTGTTCTTTAACAGAGTCACTCATGCGGCGGCATCGAGGGCTGCGATGGCAGGTTCCAGCGTGATTGGGGCGGTCGGCGCTGGTTGTTCGGCCAGAGCTGGTTGACCCATGAGATCCGCAATAATTTCAGCCCATCGTGTGCAGCAGTGACGGCTTTCGTAGGTTCGCAAGAATGCTCTGCGAGCGTTCTGGCCCAGTTCAGCGGCCAATTCGGGTTGGTCGGCCAAGGTGACGATGGTTTTGGTCAAACCGTCGATATCGCCTGTGGCGATGGTTTGTCCGCAGTTCGATTCACGAATGGTGTCAGCCGATTCACAGTATTTTGGTCCCACAAAGACTGACGGCCGGCCTGAGGCCATGGCGCCGTAAAGCTTTCCAGGGACGACGATTCCTGTCATGCAATCACGCATGGTGATCAGATGAAGGTCGGCCACTGAGAGGGAAAGGTGGAGAGAGTTGCGCGGGAAATAATCCATGAACCTGATATTGGTCAGGTTTTTCGATTCTGCTGCGGCTTTTACTTCTTTCAGACGAGGGCCATCGCCCACGAAGAGGAAGGTGATATCCGGGCGATTCTGGAGCCGTTCAGCCGCTCCGATCACTTCTTCGAACTGGTGTGCCAGCCCGAGGTTACCTGAGTACATGACCACAAATTGATCCTCTAAGCCGAGCTCTTCGCGCAGTGGATGACCTGCCCGATCGCGCGGGAAAATCTCGTCGCGACGGCTCCAGACGGGCACTTCGCGAACACGTTCCGGGCGAACGCCTTTGGCCAGAATCCGGTCGGCCATGTAAGGGCCCAGCACCACAACGCGATCGGCCCTTCGGTAGATCGAATTGCTGAGCCGATTTAAGGTTCTCACAGCCAGGTTTGAGCTCTTCATCCGGCCCAGAGCCACACTGGCATCGGGATGCAGATCCATGCTCCAGAAGATTTGTTTCGAGCCTTTGATCACTTTGAGAACGCTACCCACAAGGCCGATCAGAGGCGGAGTGGTGAGCGTGACGATAAGGTCGAAACGCTTCATGAACAGTGCTTTACGCATGGCCTGGGCGTAATAGCTGAGATAGTCGCACATGCGGTGCAGAGTGGATTTGCGACCAAAGGCCGAGACCTTCACCCGGTGCACGTGAACCCCGTTATGTACTTCATAGGAAGGCAGTTGGGCGGTGCCGGTGCGATATTGGCCAAGGCCACACAGAACATGGCACTCGTGGCCCTCGGCAGCCAGACTTTCAGCCAGGTCAGCGAGGTGCTGCGCGGTGGATGCGTGGTCGGGCCAATAGTATTGATTGACGAACAGAATCCGGTTCGGCCTTAGGCCTGACTTTGGCTTCTGATCGAGTTTTGAGCTGTTCGAGGATGGCAACGAATGAGCAGAATCGATACGAGCTGATTGACCGCCCGATGTCCGGGCCAGCTTCCGTGCCAGGGTCGCCAGTCTGCGTGTCGATTGTGTCACCATTTCGTGTCGGCCTCCACCTTATTGGTACGGTACCAACTGACCGTCTGTTCCAAGCCTTTCTGCAGGCTTGTTGGAGGAGACCATCCGCCGAGGGCAGCCTTCATGCGGGTCACGTCGAGCACCTTCCGCATGGTTCCATCTGGCTTGTCGGCGTTCCAGTTCAAGTGACCCTTGTAGCCGGTCACTTCGTTCAGGGTTTCCACCAGTTCGCGGATCGTGGTGCCAATTCCTGTGCCAATGTTGAGAGGCGTTGCGGAGTCTTCATAAGTTTCACCTGCCAGAACGATTGCGTCTGCACAGTCTTCAACATAGATGAACTCGCGGACGGGTTTGCCGGTGCCCCAGACTTCAATTTCAGGCTTGTTGTCCAGGTCAGCTTCGACCCACTTGCGCACCAGAGCGGCCACCACGTGGGAGCGTTCCGGGTTGTAGGAATCGCCGGGGCCGTAGAGATTTGTAAGGATCAAG
>CAMBZY010000258.1 GCA_945872325.1 Candidatus Kuenenia stuttgartensis
CTTGAAGGCCGAGTTCAAAGTGACTGCGGTTGCCGTTCACGCTTGATACGAGCAGCTTGTTGCCAAGGACCCATTCGAGGTTGATTTTAGCTCCGTCGAAGCTCACATCGTGCTTGCCGCCGGTGATGCTTGTCCAGATCAAAGCCCCATTGAGGCCGAGATATTTCATGGAATCAAAGCAGACGGAGGCATTCCCGGTGGCTTCAAAAATGATGTCAGGCCGACCGGTGCGGGCCAGCAGTTCTTCGACAGGCGTCTGGTGCGTGCTGACGTAGTGAGCGCCGTAAGCTTCGGTAATCTCTTGCTTTAAGTGTGGCCCGGGTCGAGTGGCCAGAGTATAGACCTCAAGCCCTTTCAGGCGGAGCATCATGGTGGCCAAAAGGCCAATCTGGCCGGCACCCATGACATAAGCCAGTCGGGGGCGCCAGACTTGGAGACGTTGCTGGGCCAGATATGCTTGTTCGATAGCCTTGGCACAAACGCTGGCAGGTTCTGACAATACGCCCAAGTGTTTGAGATTTACAGGCACACGGACAACATATTCAGCATCTTCCACGACGAATTCGGTGAGATAGCCGTTACAGAGGTTGATACCGCGTTCGTAATAGACTTCGTCACTGGTGATATCGTTACGGCCGATGGTGTCGAAAAGCGACTTGCCAGGCCTTCGAACGGTGCACGAGACGTAATCGCCGACCTTGAATTCGTTGGCTTTTGAGCCCAATTCGACGATCTGGCCGAAGCATTCGTGGCCGATCACCAGGTGTTGCTGGCCTGGAGGGGCGTTCCCATAAAGGGCTTCGTTGATTTCGCGGTCGGTGGCATCGACACCCACCTGAAGCATCTTAATTTTAACGGCCCGACCCTCAGGCACATGGCACACATGAGGATGAGGCTGATCGGCGAGTTGCGGCTCAGGAACGTCACGCAAATGCACACTATGCGACTGACCCGGTATGACGGCGACGGCTTTCATGGGGACGTTTTCATAGCTCGCAGAAGGAGTCGGGATTTCATCAACGCATGGGAATGCCGATCATAAAGCGTATCCGTGGAAACCTCAAGCGAGGTTTTTTTGAAAGTGCTGGTTTTGCGATTGGCGAAGGTGGGCAGAATGGGTGCGGATTTATGGTCTTTGGGAATGAAGGCTGGATCCATTTTGCCACGGATAAACACAGAATCAGACAGATGGACGATAAAGCAATGATAGAAAAGGTTTAGGTTTGAATCGGTTCTAGGCGGTGTTTTCCGTGGCTCAGATTTAGTTCTGGCGATCAGGCTTTCTTGGGAGCCAGACGGGTGATGCGTACGTGGCGGTCGTGGTGGGCTGTGGCGATGGTCAGGCCATCCGCAGCCAGATCCATATCGCGGAGGATATTGGGCAGGCCCAGGCGATGGATTTCTTTATCCCCATCAGGCTTGAAAAAGAGCAGGAATCCGCCTGTGCTACCGCCTGAGGCGCCCACCAGAGAACCATCGGCCAGCCAGCGGAAGCTCCAGAAAATTCCACCTCGAATGGCGTTGGCTACCCACTGGCGAATCATTTTTTTGTCGGATGTCTGGAACACCTGGCCGATCGGTTCGTGAACGGCTCCGAATGGATTCGTGGCTTTGTAGAGTCCGCCAGCGGCCAGTAATTTACTGTCAGGCGTGTAGGCCAAAGCCCTTACACCGCCAAAATCGACCTGCTGGCCACCTTGATAAGTGTGCAGAGGCTTGGCGTCGTACCGGGCTGACTCTTTCCCGTCAGCCACGTTCCAGGCCACCACTGCACCCAAAAGGTCGCCTGAGGCGATCAGCTTTCCGTCTGGCGAAAAGACGGTACGGTAGATGTCGCGCTTGCTGGCCGTGATGGTGGCCAAAGGCTTGGCATCAGCCATGTTCCAGAGCTTCACCAGACCATCGTTACCGCCTGAGGCCAGCGTCTTGCCATCAGGGCTGACTGATAGAGCGCGGATCCACCCCTTGTGGGCTTGGAGGACATGCAGCTTCGCAGGCTTCTCGCTCGTAAGATCCCACCAGACGAGCCGGCCGTCGCCGCCGGAAGTCACGCAGCGGGTGCTATCCGCCGACCATGCGGCGTCGAACACCCAGCTTTCATGGCCGCCTTCCAGTTTGACGATCTTGCCGTCGGCCATGTTGACACGCTCAGGCGTGGCCCATTCGCCACCGACCAGTACGAACTGGCTTTTAGGGTCGATCCGGCAGCAGTTCAGTGGCTTTTCACACTTCCACTGAGCTGACACATGCGCAGCCTTGATGTCGAATCCCGCTGGTGGAGCCAATAATGAGTGAGACATGGGAGAAGGGCCTTTTTGTTGAAGTATCAGGCCAGAATCGCCTTGATGGGCTTGGAGGCTGGGTCGGCCATGGGCATGTCGCGACCCTCAATGTCGAACGATTCCATCGAATCCAGTCCAACGGCTGATAAATACGTGTGGAACAGGTTGGCGTGGTCCACCTGACCATCGGTCACTTCGGTCCCATTAGGGCCAGTTTTGCCGTAGGCGGCACCCTTGATGACCCCACAGCCTGCCATGGCGACTGTCCAGGCGCGTGACCAGTGGTCGCGGCCATAGTAAAGGTTGATGCCTGGTGTACGACCAAATTCAGAGAGCACGACGACAAGCGTTGATTCCAGCATTCCGCGTTCTGCCAGATCGGCGATAAACGTTGCATAAGGGCGGTCGAATTCGCCGACCTGCTCGAGGTGGAAGTTGAAGTTTTCGTTGTGAGTGTCGTAGTTGGAGTGCGTAATCTGTACGAACGTGGCACCTTTTTCGAGCAATCTGCGTCCCAAAAGACACTGCCGACCGAGGTCACTGCTGCCATATCGATCCTGGTCGCGAACAGCCTCTTTGGAGATATCAAACGAGTCTCTCTGAGACATCAGCCGAAGGGCCAGTTCATAGGAGTGCGTGTAGGCGTCGGTGATGGCGGTCCGGCGGCGGCTCAGGAACTTCTTGGCGGCCTCGCGGCGCACGTCCTGACGCAAGCTGTCGTCGGCATCGGTGATTGTCCCGGGCCGTTCGGTGTTTTGAGGAGGTTTGCCACCACCCACGGCAAGGCTTGAAAACCGCGGTCCAAGGTAGGCGGACTCGTTTCCTCGCCCACCTCCACCGCCGGGTGTGATCAGAATGTGGCCGGGCAGGGGATTCTGCTCGTCAGCCAGAGCTTTTGCCATGACGGAGCCGATTTGGGGATATTCGGCTGCCGGAGATTGCCGACGACCGGTCAGCATCATGTAACCGCCCTTGCCGTGGTCGTCCTCAGACGTGTTCACGCCCCTGACCAGACAGAGGTGGTGCATGATTTTGGCGGTTTCAGGCATGAGCTCGCTGATACGAACGCCTGGAACGCTGGTTTCAATCGAGCGGAACGGGCCGCCGGTGTCCGTGCCTGGTTTGGGATCCCAGCTTTCAAGCTGCGAGAGGCCACCGTGCATGTTGAAAACCACCACCCGCTTCTGCTGGCTTTTGAGGGCTTCGGCAGCGCTTGAGCTGGTGAACACGCCCAATCCGCCTGCAATTGAGCCAGCGGCCATGGTGCCGATAAACTGTCGACGCGCGATTTTGTGTTTAGGGCTATGGCAAGCGTAATCGCAGGAACGTTTCATCGGTGTCAGCCTCCAGATTAAGGAAAAGTCTTCGGAACGTCTGTTACTTGATTGGTTGGTGAATTAGATCCATCGGAAGGATCAGTGATTGAACCTGTATTCAGGGGATGTCATCAGGCCCCAGACCATGTCGCTGGCAATCGTATTGCGTGTTTTGTCGGTCGCAGTGGCCAAGGCTTTGGCGACAACAGCGATTTCATCTTTGTCAGGCTGGCGGCCCAGAACGCCAAAATAGAGTGCCTCAGCCGCTTCCTGAGCGGTTTTGGCTTTCACGATCCCATCAGCTGGATTTCCATTCGAAGGTATGCACCAACTGGCCACAGCTCCTCCGTTGGCCAGATAAAGGGCTTGATCGGCCGTGGCAAAAAAGTCCGATTGGGGCTGACCTGCGCCAGCTCCGTACAGAGTGGCGAAGTGCTGGGGATAGCTCCTCAGCTTGGTAAACACCTGAGCCTCAATTTCATAGGCCCGATCTTTATTCCACGCCAAATCGGCTTTCTGTGCCGCCGTCGGCGGCTTGGCCTTGTCCAGTGCCTCTGTTTCGGCGGCCCAGTAGCTGTCGTAAACCTTGGTGGTTTTCATGATCGACCAAGCCAGAGATTCCGGCGACAGTGGCTTCAATGCTGCCATCTGGAACCTTTCAGTGGCCTGACGTACAAGGTCGTCAGTCAGTTCGTTGCTCGCGGAATTGGCTTTTTCGCGACGACTGATCAACGTTTGTATTTCCGATGTCAGCAAATCGGCTTTTTTGGAGATATCCGCAAATTGCTCACCTGCTGTTTTGATCTTCGCCTGAGACTCGGCAAGGCTCGATTCCAGACGCTTTGCTTCATCTTTCCAAGGGCCAAGCCTGGCCAGATCCTGCGCCATCTGTGCATTGATCTTTTCAATCTGCGATTGCATTTGCGACAACAATTGTCCGAACTGAGCCATGGGGGCCAGTCGGGCTGCATTTTGGGTCTCTGTCAAAGCGCGTTTGAGCGATTGACTCGCTTGGTCAGCCATCGTTGTGGATTGCAATCCACTTGCAATTTTCTGGTTCAGCTCGACCAACTCACGCTGACGTCCGTCTATCTGTATTTCCAACTGATCGCGAACCTGTTTTGCAGACATGCTTGCTTTACGAGCTGCAGCCTCCATTGGTTCAATCTGGGCCAGTTGAAATCCAATTTCCTTGAGATTCTTTTGATTTTCCAGATATTTCGCTCGTGACGTCTGCCAGGCAATTTCGTTCTTGGTCTGGGCAATTCGCGTGATTGTATCATCAAGCAACTGGCGAGCCGCACGGAACGGATCTTCCAGCTGTCGCACATGGGCCATCAGGCCATCAAGCTCAGAATCCACCGACCTGGCCTGTCCACGAAATGCCGCAACCTGCTCTTCTGCCAATCGCCTTTCAACAGCCTTTTTCGACTCCTCGTCGATCAAGGCCGCCTTTTCCGTGTCGTTTTTTACTAACTTGTCGCTAAATGCCTTGGCACCAGCCGTCAGTTCCTTATCACCACCAAGAGCAGCCACCGCCTTGTCAGCCGCAGCTTTCGCCTCGATAAGGGCAGGCCGATGGGCCTCAATTTCTTTCAGTCGAGCTGCGATGGCTGTCGTTCGAATGTTTGCAGCATCGAGTTTCCCGCCAAATT
>CAMBZY010000259.1 GCA_945872325.1 Candidatus Kuenenia stuttgartensis
TGTTGATCAGAAGAAAGAGACCGCCAAATCCGTAGAAGACCCACGTTGACGTCCTTAGCCAGGCAGGCATCGAGATTGTCTTGGGACCAAGATCATCCCGGCTGGCACCCTCAGAAACCAGTTCCCCATAGCTGATGTAAGCTGAGGCACAGGCATTGAGAATCGAGCTGAAAAGATAGAACCATGAGAGAGCGGCCATTACGCCGGGAGTCAAGTCGGGATGATGATTCATCGCCACAAACCCAATCGTGAAGAAAGTCCCAGACCGACAAATCCTTGGAATCGACCTGTCGCCAGGCACGCGGGATCACATCGCCGTGCCTGACTCGAATGGTCGTGAGCCCAATTTACATCGGGCCGCTGATACCACCGTCCTTGCGGACACGCCAGAAGTGAATCATGATGAGCAGACTGACTGCCAGCGGAATCGCCACACAGTGCAGCACATAGAACCGGTTGAGTGTCATCTCACCCACCGACCGCCCTGAGAGAAGGGCAAACTTGGCATCAGAGAAACTGGTGATGAGTGGTACACCATTGAGCACCAGCAAACTGGCACCCGGCCCTTCCACCCCAACACCCGGTGTCGCACGTGCCATGTTTGATCCAACGGTAATGGCCCAGATGGCCAATTGATCCCATGGAAGCAGGTAGCCTGTGAACGACAAAAGCAGTGTCAACACCAGTAACAGTGTTCCCACGACCCAGTTGAATTCTCGAGGCGGCTTATAACTGCCTGTCAGGAAGACCCGATACATGTGGAGCCAGACCGCGATCACCATCGCGTGGGCCCCCCATCTGTGCAGTTCACGCATGATACCAAGCGTGGTCACATCCCGAAGGTTCAGAATGTCGTTGTAAGCGTGTTCCAGCGTCGGTCGGTAGTAGAACATTAGAAGAACGCCTGTAACCACTTCCACAAGGAAGAGGAAAAAGGTCGTTCCGCCCATGCACCAGGTATAGCTCAGGGCAATCCCCTGACGACGCACGCTGACGGGGTGAAGGTGGAGGAAGAAGTTGGTGAGCATCACCACCACGCGGTTCCGACGGTCTGTCGGCATCGGGTGGCGGAATACGCTCTTCCAAATCTGGTTGTCCGTAATCTTGTCGGCGATGGACATGGCTGTTTCTGGATGTTCCCTACAAAAGCTCGATGTCTGGTAATCTCACAATGTTCTTACTATCAGACCTCTAGAGGAATTAAAGGTCTGATCTGTTTAGAATTAGACTGGAATGAAACTGTCAGGATCGTTCCACTGGCCTAATTCTTCCTGATATTTCTGAGCTTTGTCCACGACAATCTGGCCATCATCACCCACGGAAAGTTTGAATCTTTCCAGAGGACGTGGTGCTGGACCTTCAAAGTTCACGCCCGAGACATAAAAGCCTGAGCCGTGACATGGACACTTGAATTTCTGCTCGCCTGCCAGCCAGTTCGGTGGACAGCCAAGGTGGGTACATACTGTGGAGAGGGCATAGATTGAATCCTGTCCGTTGAACACAGACCGGACGATCCAGAAACCCCATTCCGCCTTCCAGCGTTCATTCACCTCGCCGGGTTCGAATTGGCTCGAAGGCCCGACTTTAATCGTACTGGGTGGTTCTGCCAGTACATTAGGAAAGAAAAAACGTCCGAGCATCGCCGAAAAAGCGACCAGGGCCGCGCTGAAGGTTGTCCACGCAAGTACCAGCCAGGCTGAGGCAGGAATGGCCCCAATCATGAATCGGCGACGGGTGCCCTGAAGGGCTGCCATGGCCGCATTTTTGTTCGGTCTTGGTGGAAGATTCAAATCTTCCTTTTTGGTTGCTGGCTTAGCTGCCGTAGCCGCTTTGGCAGGAGCAGGTTTTGAAGCGGTCTGCCTCAGTGCTTCTGCCAAATCTTTCGGATCGTTCATATCCGAAAGCGGTGGCAAGGTCCGAGCTGCTACAACTGGCTTGGCAGCAGCAGGTACTGCGGCGGCGGCCGGTGCGGAACCAGTGGCTCCAGCTATCGCTTTGGCTGCAGCTAGCTTTTCTTTGAGAGTCAGTGGCCGTCCCAGTTCGGCGGCCGTTGGAGCTTTCACAGCAGGGGCAGCTGTTGCCGCTGCTGCGGGAGCTGCAGCTGGAGCCGTCTCAACAGGTGCCGAAGCGGTTGCAGCCGGAGCAGCATTCGCTTTCGCGGCGGCGAGCTTCTCTTTCAGAGTCAGAGGTCGCCCTGTGGGTACGGCTGCTGAAGGCGCTGGTGCTGCAGCTGCCTTTGGGGCTGGGGAAGGAGCGGCCGCAGCGGCAGGTTCTGGTGACCCTGCAGCCTGAGTGGCTCTTGCCTTTGCCAGAATGTCTTTCACGTTCGGTCGATCAGCCATGGATGAGTCTTTCCGCATCGGACCAAGTTGCGATATCGGATCATAGCCTTCTATCGCTAAGTGATGATTCACTCAACCAGCAAATATGATACCATGACAACCACGGTTTTTAAGTTATCCTAAAGCCTTCACTAACCTCATTTTTGAGATTCCACAGGCTTTAACTGCTTTTCTTGATTCCAGAATTCCTTTCAGGTTTTCTAAGAATCCAGATCAGCACCCGACAACTTCTCCGAAGATTGCTTAATTATCGTATCGACGCAGCACAAGACTGTCCAGAGACTATCTGGCCATGTCATAAAGAATTTGTGAAAAAAAACACAAGTCTGTGACTCGATCCGCCATGATCGTTACGCTTTGAGCTTCGAACAGAAGAACTTCTGACCGATTTCGTTCCTGAAATCGCTCATGATCGTCAGCTTATCCCTTTGATACCAATTCGTCCAACCGCTTCTCTCGAACCATCGTCTCATCATCTTCAAGATGCAGGTAATGCAAAATCCGATGCGCCATAGGGGCCAAAATGATCCCCACGACAACCAGGAATATCAATCCGGAAAAAAGCGCATAAAACGACGCAAATATCTTAGCAGCATTACTATGCAACGGATCCACAGGCCCCATCCCGCCGAGGATCATCGAAGCATTCAACAGAGAATCCACCCATCCGAACCCGCCCAGCTCGTGGTACCCCAGAACACCTATCCCCAATGAGATGAACATTAAAAGGAACGCTGCAGCTCCATGCAAAAACATCCGTTTTGCAAACTCGATCTGAGCCAGGATCGGACGTGTTCTGTGCTCATACATTTTCAGACCTTCGGCTCAAATCGATCATCTCTCCTACTACCAACATTCATCAGACCATGATCTTACGGATCGGGTCCACATGCTCCACACCCACCAGCCGCTGATCCAGACCACCATAAAAATACGACAATCGGTTCGGGTCCAGCCCCATCCTGTCCAAAATCGTTGCATGCAGATTCTTCACATGGAATCGATCATCAACAGCAGCGGCCCCAAGCTCGTCAGTCGTCCCAACGGAAACTCCGCCCTTGATCCCCCCACCTGCCAGCCACATCGTAAAGCCGTAGCTGTTATGGTCCCGACCTGACCCTTGAGCGTATTCTGCTGTCGGCTGACGACCAAATTCACCGCCCCAAACCACAATCGTCGAATCCAGCAGCCCTCGACGCTTTAAATCCTTCAACAAACCAGCGATCGGTTTATCCGTATCGCCTGCATGCTTCCCATGGTTCTTGATGATATCGGTGTGGGCGTCCCAGTTGTCGTCGTTGTGGGCTCCACCTGAGTAGATCTGAATGAAACGGACACCACGCTCCACCAGTCGTCGTGCCAGTAAACACTTACGACCAAAGTCGGCTGTTCTTTCGTTGTCGATGCCGTACAGCGATTTAGTCTCATCCGATTCCTGAGCAAAATCGACAGCCTCAGGAGCAGTGCTCTGCATCTTATAGGCCAGTTCATAGCTCGCGATCCGTGCCGCAAGTTCGGAATTGTCCGAACGCTCAGCCAGATGCTCCATATTCTTCTCACGAAGATGCTTAAGCACTGCCCTTTGAACAGGATCGGTCACGCCTTCAGCCGGTTTCAAATCAAGAATCGGATTCGAATCCGCCTTGATCACCGTTCCTTGAAATGCCGCTGGCATGTAGCCACTCGACCAGTTCTTGGCGCCTGAAATCGGACCACCCTTCTGATCCAACATCACCACAAAGCCTGGCATATTCTCATTTTCGGAACCAAGACCATAGTTCACCCAAGAACCCATGGCCGGCGATCCCGAGAGCAATTTTCCAGAGTTCATCATCAACATGGCCGACCCATGGATCGGGCTCTCAGCATACATCGAATGCACAAACGCCATGTCGTCGGCACACGTCCCCAAATTCGGGAACAGGTCCGAGATCATTTTGCCCGACTCGCCGTAATGCTTGAACTTCCACTTCGGACCGACCACCCGACCGCCCTTTTTGTGACCACCACGACCGAATGTCTTCACATCAATCGTCTGGCCATCAAGTGGATACAAAGCAGGCTTATAATCAAACGTATCCATATGGCTTGGCCCGCCATACATGAACAGAAAAATCACAGCCTTGGCTTTGGGCTCGTGGTGAGCTGGCTTTGTAGCCATCGGATTTGACGCCTTTAATGCGTCTGAACCATCTGCACCCAAAGCACTTGAATGAAAATAGTCGCTGCCTGAAAGCATCCCCGTCAGGGCCACACTTCCAAACCCTGCCCCACTCTCCCAAAGCATCTCGCGGCGAGTGCGTCGGCAAAACTGTGCTGATCCATCCTGATTCGTTCGCATCGTTCGCATCCCCTTATAGTTAGTCAAGATAGACGAATTCGTTCATGTTCAGGAGCAGCACGCAATACTGTGCCCAGGCTCGTTCCACTGGTAGCTTCTGGTTCTGAACCAGGTCATGGATAAACCCAAGATCACGCTCAATCTCAGCTTTCGAAGGCGTTCGGCCCGTTGTCAATCGGATCGCTCGACGCACCCTTGCCGATTCGTCCTGAGGCTCCTCTTTCAGCATTCGACTTGCAAATACTGTGGCTGTCTCCTGAGTGAACCGGCCATTGAACAGATTCAAGGCCTGGGTCGGAACCGTTGTCACGTAACGGGTTGGGCAACTCGAATCGGTATCCGCCTGATCGTACATCGACAATATCGGAAGCCTCAAGGACCGCTTCACATGGACATAAATCGATCGCCGATTGGAATCCTCTGGCTTCGACTCCGGCCAGCCATTCCCAGGGATCGACTGACCTGCCAGAACCTCTTTGGGAATCTTGGGATAGACGCTCTCTCCATACATCCGCTGATCCAGCAGTCCAGCCACATCCAGCATACTGTCCCTC
>CAMBZY010000260.1 GCA_945872325.1 Candidatus Kuenenia stuttgartensis
GTGAAGCAGGTCCTTTCGGAAATTGTGGATCGGAATCAGCAGTTGATCGTTATCGCAGGCGATCGTAAGTCGTTGGAACCACAGCTTCAGGCGGCTGGTTTTACGAAGATCGTAGTTGTGCCACTGAAGGAACTTACAGACGTTGTCAAGCCTGCTGAACTCGAGCCTGGGGCGTCGAAATAAGCCCGAGTGAATCGGGGCCGGATTCCAACTTTTACCGAAAGGTTCTCCTGAGATGATGCCAGCACCTGTTTCGCCCGCTTGGGCAGAGACCGCTTTTCAAGTCGTCAATACACTGGTTTTGCCAGGCTGGATGATCTTGTTTTTCGCTCCGAGGTGGAAGTTTGGGGCGTGGCTTGTTTCGGGCGTGATCATACCGGGCGTTTTGGCCGTTGCTTATCTGGGGCTGGTGGTTGCATCCATGGGAATGCCTGGTGCAGCGGGCTTAGATGCGTTTTTTACATTGGCGGGCGTGATGACTTTGTTTGACAACCCGGTCGGAATGGTGGCGGGTTGGACACATTACCTGGTTTTCGACATGGCGATTGGTGCATGGGAGGTGCGTGATTCATCCAAAAACGGGATCCCGCACAAGTGGGTTGCTCCCTGCTTGTTCTTCACTCTGATGCTTGGGCCGGTCGGATTTTTGATGTATCTATCGCTCCGGACTTGGCGAACAAAAAAAATTGGTCTTGAGGTTTGAGCCGTTTTTTCTGTTTTTGCGACCGCTGATTTTCCGATAGCAGGGACATGAACATATCTCGATCGTGATGTCATGTCGCAATTGAGCATATGGTTTTCGTCATGGATGCGACGAAAATCGAGCAGTTTTAACGGATTCAGGGGTCGGTTTCATGAATCGTCGCGACCTGATGCGCACCGGCCTTGCTTCGGGCATATTCACAGGATATTCACGCTTTCATTACGGAGCGGATGTCGCAGGGGGAGCTTGGTCACCAACTCCAACGGAATTGCCGCCGATTTCCTCACTCCAGGAACCTCCCACAAGTTTAAATGAGGCCATCGCCAAGAAGCAGGTGCAGGCGGAATGGCTGATTACCGAACCGTTTAGGGTCAGGTTATCTCTGAAAAATTTATCTGCCCGTCGAATCTCGATTCACATCGAGCCAGGGACTTTATTGGTCCATGAAAAACAGGCATGGCTGGTGGGCGGCCCGACCAAATATGTTGGACAGTTTGGTGGACAGTTCCAAGTTCAGGATTTTGGTACAGAGTCCCAGCCGTCTTCGATTCCAGTCTCATCGAACCGGTCAACCTCGATTGTTTTACCGATCATTTCGCTGACTTCTACAAGCAACGAGAAGTTCACCCAAATCAAAGACGCCCATGTCGTATCTGCCACGGAATGGACTAAGGATGCGAAAGTCATAACAGGCTTAAAGTCATTGTCTGCAATAGGTTCGTCGATGTCGGTTGCTCAAGGTATCGGTTGGCGGATGGTCAAACAATTAGGCTGGGAACAGTTGTCGAAGCTAGCTGTGGAAGGAAACGCGTTCAATAATTTTGAACGTCAGTCGATTGACCGTTTTCTTGGGTTGTTGGATGGGCTTGCATCTGATCAAACCGTGGAATCGATTCGAAACGAATTACTGAAAGATAAACTGACGGTGCTTGTCACAGGTTTTGGTCCGAAGCGAGCCAATGGGGTGAAATATTTGACCGAAAATATTTCCGAATCAAATTTTATGGGGATGCCTATCGAGCGGACGGAGACTTCACCAGCAGCTTCGCCAAAGTCGGCTGGCCTTAGGCTCGAACTTCATATTGTGGATCAACTTAAGCCAGGTGCCTTTATCCTTGAGTCATCACTGGCAAGTCGCAGTGGGACCGGCGGAATCTGGATGAAATTCGCCAAGTCGCGGTCACTGCTTCGGTTCGACACAGAGATTCCGATGCTCATGGAATCGTTGGAAACTCAATTGGCTCCGTCAGTCGTGGCTCTCAAACGAGCTAGTGCAGGACCGATGACCAACCGATTTCGGCTGGAAAACCTTTCTCCACTAACACTTTCGAGTGTGGAACTGATGACGAACCTGAATGCGTCTGACCCGGCACTTTTGGAACTGACAGGTTTGGGTGTGACAGCACGCGGTCGATCGATCGTCAAAATTCCGTCCAACTCAGCCAAAGCAGTTCGGCTCAGATTTGGTGCGATTTAAGTGTCAGGTGGAAAGTAATTTTCAGATTTTGTGGTGATTGGGTCTTCTGCCCCCGATCGGGGATCCAACAGTCCGTTTCCGCAGAGATGGTTTTATCGCATAACTTTTCCGAGTCTTTTGGATATGGTTGCAAAATCCTGTGTGTCAATAGTTTAAGTGCTGCAGACAGGGTCTGTAGCAGCACGGGTTGAATCCTTTCATAAGCGATTGGCCAAAACTTACCGCCACTCTTCCTGCTCCCGTTGGTTCTTTAGCATTGGCGCAGAAACAACTCAAACAAGAAGCGTAAAGCATAGATATAACTGCGGTTACGCCAATCCAGGCTATTGGCCCTTAGGTTGGACCTAAACCCCAATCACGCTCAGAAGTGGATTTCTGTAGGCCCGGTCCCCTGACCGGGCGGTTTTCGCTCTTTCAGTCAATACGCATGTAACATGTTATGCCAAATCGATTTGCATCGTTCTAAAAATAAGGCCAAAGCCCGCCATGTCAGGGGACATGGCCTACATAACACGTTCTTTCTTACAGGATTATGAATCACTGTTGGGCTCTGCCTCAAATCTCAGACTCAAACTCCAGATTTCAGAATGAGAGGGGTATAGTTCTAATAAAGACTCCCGTTCCCAAGGAAATTACAGTAAAATGACTTGGTCTAAAGCGACACAATTCACGCTTTCAATCTCACCGGGGTTTGAACACCATGGTTCCGTATAGATTTCAGCCAGGCTTTTGGCTACAACTGGTTTTCAGTGTAGGGATTGCATCGTTTTCACAGCCAGTTGGATTGATTGCGCACGATGCGCCACATAAGCATCCGGAAGCAGAGGCACACAAGCCTACGCCTTTGCCTGATCGGATCAACCTCTGTGTGACGCAGACTCCTGCCAAAAGTGTAGCCGTGACCTGGCGGACGGATCTTTCGGTGAATCAAGGACTTGTAGAAGTTGCGCCGGCACAGTCTGGCCCGATATTCATTCGAACACCGAGGCAGTTGAAGGCGGTGAAGGAGGATCTGAAGTCGGATCTTTCGGAGGCGCGATATCATAGTGTCGTGATTGATCAACTCGAGCCTGAAACTGTTTATGCTTATCGGGTTGGTGATGGGTTGAACTGGTCGGAATGGTTTCACTTCCGGACCGCTCCAGCAAGCTCTAAGCCCTTTCAGTTTATATACTTTGGCGATGCTCAGAACGATGTGAAAAGTCTTTGGTCAAGAGTGATCCGCTCGGCATTTCAGGATGCCCCCAAAGCTGCTTTACTGATTCATGCAGGCGATTTGATCAACTCACCGAACAAGGATGGGGAATGGGGCGAATGGTTTGGTGCGGCAGGCTTTATCAACGGGATGATGCCGATTCTGGCCACGCCGGGTAATCATGAATACTCCAGGTCAGATAAGGGGCCAGTTCTTTCGAAGCACTGGAAGCCGCAATTCAACTTGCCTTCCAACGGCCCAGCCGGGCTTGAAGAAACATGCTATTTTATTGACTATGCAGGAGTTCGATTCGTCTCTTTGAATTCCAATGAGCGTCAGGAAGAGCAGGGCAAGTGGTTGGATTCGACGCTTTCGAACAACCCGAACCGCTGGACGATCCTGACCTTTCACCACCCAATTTATTCGGCCGCCAAGGGACGTGACAACAAGCAGTTGCGCGTGATGTGGCAGCCGATTTTTGACAAGCACAAGGTGGACCTTGTGCTGACAGGTCACGACCACACATATGCCCGAAGTGGGCTGCTGATGTTTGATAATGCTGGTACGGGAACGACGGTTCGCGATCCTAAGTCGGGAACGGTTTACGTGGTTTCCGTGAGTGGGCCAAAGATGTACAGGGTGGAGCGGGAAGACTGGATGAAACGAGCGGCTGAAAACACGCAGCTTTATCAGATCATTGAGGTGGATGGCGATCATATTCGTTATGAGTCGAGAACGGCGATCGGGACTTTGTACGATGCCTTCGAACTGGTGAAGCAAGCGGCTGGGAAGCCGAATGTTTTGATTGAGAAAGTGCCTATGACGCCTGAGCGATTGGGCGAGGAGGTTCGGACAGGTCGTTCGCAGTCGATGGATCGTCAATCGGGATTTACTCGATAATATTGATGAACGAAAAAACTGGTTCCAAGATCTGGGTTGGTATTGACGAGGCAGGATATGGGCCAAATATTGGTCCCCTGGTGATGACTGCTGTTGTGGCTCAGGGCAGCGAAAATCAGCCTGATTTATGGAATGATATTGAAGGCGTTTTTCGTGCCCACGACACCAGTGGGCGACTGCTTTGCATCGATGACAGTAAGTTGGTGCTGGCCAGGCGAGATGGGATGGATCTTTTGGAGCGGGCGTTCCGATCGATGGCGATGACGATTATGGATGGAGTTCCGAACCCTTTCGATCGGGAAAGATGGCTAAGCGCGATTGGCCCTGACGTTTTTGGGGGTGCTGAGATCCCCTATTGGGTGGATGATCTGAACGACTATAACCTGTATAATCGTAATGGTTTATCGCTAAAGCTGGTTTGTCCGGAATGGCGGATTTTGACGGCTCAGGTGAAGGTGATTGGTCCTCAACGATTTAATCAGCTTTTGGATGAACGAGGCAATAAGGCATCCGCTCATTCAGCGATCTTTATTGAGATTCTGAAATGGCTTCAAACCGTGGTGGAGCCTGGGGAAGAGATTTGTCTGATATCGGATAAGCATGGCGGCAGGCATTTTTATTCGCCAGTGCTGTTGGAGGCATTCCCAGGGAGCTGGATCCAAAGGGTTCAGGAAGGGCCCACGTTGAGCCATTATAAAGTGACTCACAATCAGAACTTATACGATTTAAAGTTTCAGCCGAGGGCAGATTCGCAGAGTAGTCTTGTGGCTTTAGCGAGTATGGTGTCAAAATTTTTAAGGGAAAAATGGATGGACCAGTTCAATGCCTGGTTCGCCCGCCGCTTGCCTGATTTGAAGCCTACGGCGGGCTATCCTGTGGATGCAAAACGGTTTGCCGCTCAGATTGCAGAATACTGCCTCGAACACAACATTTCCAC
>CAMBZY010000261.1 GCA_945872325.1 Candidatus Kuenenia stuttgartensis
GCACCGCCTGATCAACAACCCCCAAGGGTGGGACGGCAAAACCACGCCCACCCTTATTTTTTTCAACGCCTCCCAATCATCCCCCAAATCCGCCGAATAACCCCGAAAATGTCGGCCCGATCCCCTCATCGGGATCGCAATACGCAAAAAACCGAATCATTCAAATCAATTATTTTAAATAACGCAGGGCGCTAGCACAAGGTTTCTATCAGCTCCAAACAAATCGCCTGACTAATACTACAGTTTGAGATCCAGTTGAAACAGCGTATTTTGAAGGATTTGCTTCAGGGCCAAAGGCCCGTTCCATACCAGCGAGGGCCAGCGGCCCTCGTCAGTTGTCCAAACCGAAAAATGCTTTGAGGGCTGAAAGCCCGATACCTCTCACGTCACGACTCAGGAAACAATATGCGAATGGGTCGGGCTTTCAGCCCTTGTTTCACATCGCAAAGCAAAATGATTTGATCCGATATCCTCTCGATGGCCTTCGACCATTGCTGGTATGTGAAGGGCCGTTGGCCCTGAAATCATAAAACTGACTGGCGACATGTGCCGCCAGAACATATTTACATGCATAGACTTGTGTAAAATCGACAAGCCTGGGCCAAACTCCAACTGTAGTACTAACCGCTCAACATAAAAATCCTGGCCTATCCCGTAACTTTCCGATTCTTCTGAATCTGAAATACAATCGCTGCAAAACTCAGCAAACAGAGGCCTTTCCAGATCAATAGCCACCAGGGCCTTCACCAGGCCCCGATGACACCTATCTCATTGATGATTCCAATGCAACTTCAGCGGTTCCAAAAATCAACCATACAACTGATTCACCCGCCCATAGCTCACCTTCGGAGCTTTGATCAGCCCGCCTGAAAGCTTCTCGCCCATGGGATCGACATAAACCCGGCCAGGACCATTTTGATTGGTCGGGTCTGTGTTATTGACGTGCACGTTGAAAATGAAACCGGTTTCGCTCTCGGCCGTGAACCAGTGGACGTTGTCCTTATGATCGGAAACAGTTGAAAATTCGCCCGGCTTGAAGGTGCGATCAATTGTCGGCTTCACAATGTAATGGTCTTTGTGATCTTCCACCCGATCATAATGGCGACCCCTGAAATCGCCCTTAAGGACGATAAAACCGGTGGCCATGTTGTTATGCCCGTGAGGCACCACGGAACGCCCCTTGGTCATGGCAAAAACCTGTCGGCCAAAGACCAGATTCGTCGGCAGACCACCCACCTTGAAATCAACCGTCAGACTCTTGGCCCCCTTGGCCGGATAGTCCACCTGCTTGCTGAGCTTGTCGAAATCCAGCGTTTTCAGAAGATCCTCAAGGTTCACCCTGGCGTAAAGACCTTCCAGAGCCGATTGGAATTCGAGATCTTTTGTCTTATGGTCGGCCACATCGCGACTGATCTGATAAAGCTGCTTGTACCAGTCGGTAAGCATCGGGCTGACATCGGCACCGAAAAGATTGTGGCTGGAAAGTGATTCAATCAACGCCAGGGCTGTGAGCGACGACAGAAAGTCGCGGCGGTTTGGCTCTTGAGACATCGCAATGGGGCTCCGGTTAGGAATGAAGCTGGTTCAAGATTGTGGATTGATGTGAATCAGACACGATCCTCGACTGATCTTATTCACACTATCGTGCCGGTACGCCCAAAGATAGAAGTTTTTACGAATAAAGTTGGGACCAAAGTTTTCTCCTGAACTCCCGATTTTTTGACCTCCCCGTATCAGCCTGCATATAATCAGATTATCATAGACTTTCGGCCAATCCTTACCCAATTCAAACTTAAGCTGACGAGGCGAGAACGCAACATGAGCCCCCCTCGCCTGATTACGATCCAACTGCTTCTTTTGACTCTCTTTACCACTTTATTCGGATTCTCTGACGCAGCCCATGCTCAAAACACGGCCGCCGCCGAACCGAACGGTCAGGCCGAAAAAACTCCCGGCCAGTTTTTTATCGTACAAGAGCCGATCACCGACCAATCGGTCAGGAAACTCGAATCCGCCGCAATGGCTTACGTACGCAAGGAAACCGATAAAGGCAAAGCCCCAATCCTGATCTTCGAGTTCCGCAGCCGATCGACCGCCGATCAACCTGCCAGCCGATTCGGATCTGTCCTGGAATTGTGCCAACTGATCTCCCGAAAACTCACGGGAGCCAGATTGGTCGTCGGTTACGTTCCAGAGCCACTCACAGGCTATGCGGCTCTGGCCCCACTGGCCTGCCAGGAGGTCATCTTCGGAACCAAAGCCACCATCGGCCAAATCGTTCCGCCCAATACAGACGCTCTCACGGCCCGAACTGCTCGCGGATTTGCAGCCGAACTTGCCACCAGCCTCGGCCGATCCTCTGACCTGTATGAAGCCCTGATTGACGACCGCATCGAGCTTCTGGAACTGACCACAGCCGACAACCAGCGTCACTACGTCTTAAAAGATCGTTACGAAGCCTTCGCACGAACAAAGGCCGTGGCCCATCAGCAACCCGCCTGGCCCGCAGGTTCAAGACGGATGATCGACGCAACCAAAGCACGTGGAGTTCTCTCCAGGCTCACGGTCGATAATCCTCAGGAAATTCTGGCCGTTTATCGGCTCGACGAATCCGCTCTCAGGCCCGACCCAACCCTGGGAGTGGCCACAAAGGGCCTTTGGATCAATCTCAATGGAAAACTCGACAATTTCAAGCTCGGCTACATCAAACGCAAGCTAGGCCTATTAACAGGCTCTAACATCAATGTGGTCGTATTGGAGATGGACATTCGGGGCGACGATCTCGTAGTCGCTGCCGAACTGGCCAATCAGCTCGACAAACTGACCAACGTTCGCAAAGTGGCCTACATCACAGGCAAGGCTGAAGGTGCAGCTGTTCTGCCAATGCTGGCCTGCGACATGATTTTTGTGAAGCCTGGAGCAAAAATCGGCGACACCTATCTGCAAAATCTGCCTGAAGGTAAGTCGAAGCCGAAAGTGCCCACTCAGGCCTCAATCACAGCGGCGAGCAACGATGCCCAACGCTTTGCAAAAGCACATGGATACGCCCAAGGCCTGGCCAAAGGTCTGTTCGAGCCTGACGTAACCATTGTGAAAGCTCAGGACTTAAATTCAGGGGCCGTTGTTGCAGTCGATAAAGCCGATGTGGAAGCCGAACCAAAGCGATTTCGCCAGCGAGAGATTTTGAAGCCTGCTGGAGAGCACTGGACATTCGATAGCACTTTGGCTGTAAGTATGGGATTGGCGACTGTCGAAGAGTCGGCCGACAGCCTGATCACACGCATCGGGCTTGATCAGGACCGGCTCGAGAAAATCGGCCCATCGTGGGTCGACTACCTGATCGCCATCCTCAATAATCGCCTGATGACCGGCTTTATCCTGACCATGGGCCTGTTCCTGCTGGTCCTCGAATTCAAGCTGCCGGGGATCGGACTGCCAGCGATCGGGTCCACCATCTGCTTCACCCTGTTTTTCTGGAGCCATTACCTGAGCGGAACGGCCGATCAGTTAGAGATCCTTTTGTTTGCGATTGGCTTGATTTGTCTCGCTCTGGAGCTGTTCGTTTTTCCTGGATTCGGGATTTTCGGGCTTGCCGGAGTCCTGCTCACCATCACGTCGATCGTTCTGGCAAGCCACACGTTCCTCTGGCCGAGCGGGGCCTCGGAATACCGCGAAATGGGCCAGACATTGATCCAACTCCTCTCAGCGCTGGCTGTTGTGGTCACCGGAATTGTCTGGGTCGGTAAGAACATGCAGAAAGTTCCGTTTCTCAAGGGGTTGGTCCTCCTGCCCTCAGATCGGCCCAGCTATCACCAGGAACTGGATCAAACCATTCCAGGCGATACAGAGCTGAATTTAAGCCACCTGATCGGCCAGATCGGCCTGACCACCACTCCACTTAGGCCCACAGGCAAGGCCAGATTCGGAGACCTGATTGTGGACGCCACAGCGCAGACCGGCGCACTTGAGCACAATCAGTCTGTGGAAGTGGTGGCTACACGAGGCCTTAGAGTGATCGTGCGCGACGTGCGATCGCCAGATTCACGGTTGATCGAACGGTCCAGCGATCCATTCCAGTTTGATGAGGATCTGTTCAAATCGTGAATCTCTATATCTGGCCGACACTGCTGCTGATCGGCTCACTGCTCCTGATTTTTCTCGAAGTTTTCCTGCCCTCCGCAGGCTTGATTCCGCTCATGGCCATAGGCCTCTCAGCCGCATCAATCTGGAGCGCATTTGCCGTATCCACCATGACAGGCCTGATTTTTCTGGCCATTGAATTGGCCCTTTTGCCAGTCGTGGTCCTGATGGCAGCATCGGTCTGGCCGCATACTCCGATGGCTCGATTTTTCATGCTGAAACCACCTGGCGATGGAGACAAGCCGGAATTTGGGGAGATGAAAGGCGAATATCAGTTCGATCTCCAAGCCTTGGTCGGACAAGTCGGATTCGCAATGACCGACCTAAAGCCAGGCGGAACGGTGGAAGTGGAAAATCAAAGGGTCGACGCCCTGACCGACGAAGGGTTTATCCCGGCAGACACAACCATCAAAGTAATCGGAACCCGCCAAAGCCAATTGCTGGTAAGAAGTTATATTCACAACAGCTAAAGAACAATTGGCCTATAATGCTTCAGCTTGGTTTACCTAGCCGGTCTTGGCGATAGCCCCGGTTGGATGGGATTTACCTAGCCGGTCTTGGCGATAGCCCCGGTTGGATTTAATCTGCGGAAACTATTGACGCCCATAAGCGTATTTCTATTGGCACGGCCCCCTGACCGGTAGGGCTTTCGCACTTTCAATCAATACGCTTGCAATATATTATAATGAACATTTTATATCGCACCGAAAATCAAACGCAAAACCCGCCATGTCAGGGGACATGGCCTACATAACATGTTACTTTTTAGAGAATAATCGAAAAACAACAACATTCAAAAACAAAAGGGAGCAGCCTTTGCAGGCCGCTCCCTGATTGCTTTGAGATATCCCGTCAGACTTCGAAAATCAGACTTACTTCGCGGCCGTCGTAGCCACGTTTGTTTTCGAAGCCGGCTTGGCCTTGAGCTCATCTTCCAAAGCTTTGGCTTCAAAATCCAGGGCTTTCTTGCGACCTGCAACCTTGGCCAAATCGGCTTTTTTCGCTGCAATCGCAACATCAGCCGCTGTTTTGGCAGCAATGGCCTTGTCAAGCTCAGGCTTTACACCATT
>CAMBZY010000262.1 GCA_945872325.1 Candidatus Kuenenia stuttgartensis
TGAAATAGCAGGCTTCTTTTTTAATGAACGTTTGAAACTTTCTTGTTTTATCCAGAGTCTGGATTGTCTCGGTTTTACAGAATTTGGTACGCTTTACCTGCACCTGATCAGATTTGGACGATACTCAGATTGAATATCAAATCCTATCCTAGACGATGGTTAGGATGTAGCCTGCCGAATTCCTCCCAGACTCATCATAAATGTCCCTCCCAACTCACACTCATTCCAAGTCCCATCATTTGACACGCGTTGTTCTGGAATGGGTTTCAGGCCCAACCAGTCCCATGGAACGTCGTCGGTTATTGCCAAGCCGTGGTGATTTTGTAATTGGCCGATCTTTGGCTGCTGACTGGTCCATTCCAGAGGATGGACTACTCTCGCGAAACCATTTAAAACTGACAACTGTGGATTCCGGGTGTGTCCTGTTCGACTTTGCCAGCAAAAATGGAACGAATCTGAATGATGAGGCTGTTGAGCCTGAGAAATCTGTTTTTCTGGTTCAAAATGATCTGATTCAAGCTGGTCGATGTGTTTTTCGTGTTCATTTTGAAACAACGGATATTGCGATCGTCGACGCATCGCAATCCCTTACTGGAGAAGCGGATTCTGCATCTCATAAGTTGCCTGAGAGAATTTCTGAGAAGATTGCCTCTGAGTTCCCGCCTGCAAGTTTCACCTGCTCGATCTGTCATGGTGTTTATCAGGGATCAGCCTCTCCTAACGTTGCAGTGCAAAGTTCAAAAGAACTGCTAAACTCTTATACCTGCAATAATTGCCTTCCTGGTCGCTTGACACTTTCAGTGGATATGGAAGACGATCTTGCCCCCCACTATGAAACAATCCGGTTGCTCGGTAAAGGCTCTATGGGGGTTGTTTATCTAGCAAAAAATCGTGAAACGAGCCGGCATGTTGCTTTGAAAATTATCGATCCCGAAACGGCCACCACTCGCACTGCCATCGAACGATTCATGCGTGAAATGGCTGTGATCAGCGCTTTGAAGCACATCAATATCGTCGAATGTCTCGATCAGGGCCACGATGCTGGCCACCTTTGGTTTGCCATGGAATACGTTTCCGGGATCAGTCTCGAAACTCTGGCACAAGCCAACCGAGGCACTTATCCGGTGAATCAGGCCTGCCGAATCGTATGCCAAGTTCTTAAGGGCCTTGAGTATGCGCATAATCAGAGCCTTGTTCATCGCGATATCAAGCCGGAAAATATTCTGATCGGTCGTACGTCTGAAAAACGCTTGATTGCCAAGATCAGTGATTTTGGACTCGCCAAAAACTACCAGTCGATGGGCGTTTCAGGCCTGACTTTTTCTGGCGAAATGAGAGGCACCATCCCGTTCATGCCTCCTGAGCAGATGATCGACTTCAAAACGGTAAAGCCATCGGGAGACCTATATTCTACTGCTGCAACGCTTTACTATCTAATCGCCGGAACTTATGTTTTTGACTCAGATGATGGCAGCGACGATATGATCCAAATGCTTCTTGATCACAAAGTGGTTCCACTGAGCAGTCGCCGCAGTGACGTTCCTCAAGAGCTCAGTGATCTGGTTTCAAAGTGTCTGGCCCGTAATCCTGACGATCGCTTCCCGACCGCATCCGCCATGCGAAATGCATTGAAACCCTTTGCCTGATCTGGACTCAAGCCAGGTTTGCGAGCCTATGACTGCCGAAGATTATACAGCGATCATACTTTCTCTGGCGGTCGCCCTGGCAGCAACCATTTCGGTTGTTTGTGTGGGTACTCCAATTGCCTGGTATATTGCGAAAAAGCCGTTTCGAGGGTCTGGACTGGTTGTGGCTATCTCTACACTTCCACTGGTCTTACCACCCACAGTAACGGGTTATCTACTACTTGAAATCTTTGGCCGGCGTGCAATTGTGGGACATTTTCTTGAACAACAATTCGGGCTTGTCATCGTCTTCCATTGGACGGGCGCCGTGCTGGCCGCTGCAGTGACCAGCTTCCCTCTCTATTTCGTATCCGCCCGATCGGCGTTTGCCTCGGTTGATTTCGCTTACGAACAGGCTGCCAGGCTGATGGGTTGTTCGGAATGGACTGTTTTCTGGCGAATCACACTTCCACTGTCGATTCGCGGACTGGTGGCTGGGGGCGTTCTTGGATTTGTCCGTGCCTTGGGCGACTTTGGTGCGACTTTGATGGTGGCTGGAAACATTCCTGGACGGACTCGAACAGCCGCCCTGGCGCTGTATGACGCCACCATTTTAGGGGATGCGGCACGCGCCAGGTCCTTGGTCGCTGTGTTGGGTGCAGTGGCCGTTGCAGCGATCTGGTTCGCTGGAAGACCGTTATCCAAAGGCGGTCGGTAAACCATGACTCAGCAAGTACATGTGTTCCAATCCAAGATCTGTTCTTCCATACCTGGTCGCTTCGAACTTGATTTGGAACTAAAAACAAATCATCGAGTTACGGCATTGTTTGGCCCATCAGGAGCCGGTAAAACCACGATCTTAAAACTCATCGCCGGCTGGCTTGAGTCCAATTCCACGGTCGCTTTACATGGGAATCCATCCGGTAGGGTGCAGCCATTGCGTGATCGAGGCGTGGGAATGGTGTATCAGGATGACCTCCTGTTCCCGCATCTCGATGTGCTTGACAATGCCCAGTTTGCGATCAAATATGCTCGCTCTGAACGCCGTATGGAACCATCTGTTTTTGATTCGCTTTGCGAGAATTTTGGGATCGTTCACCTCCTGGGCCGAAAGATATTCAACCTTTCCGGTGGTGAGCGTCAGCGAGTGGCTTTGGTGCGTGCACTTGCAGCCATGCCCAAACTCCTTCTGTGCGATGAACCTGTCAGCGCTGTGGATCGAGTTGGTAGGACTGAACTATTGGCGAATTTGCAGAGTTGGACGGAGCGTGAACAGATTGTGGTCATCATGGTCACGCACGATCACGACGAAATTCGCCGCATGGCTGGGCATGTCTGGCATATCGATGCTGGTCGATTGATCGCCGAAGGTTCGCCTGACTCTGTGATATAGCAGCAGTCGAGGTTTATTCGGAGGGTTTGGAAACTAGCCTGAAAGCGTTTGGAAGTAGGTCTTTAAGCTGGTAAGAGCCTGCTCGATCGACTAGGATTACGGTTTCAGGATCGGTAAATTCTGCCAGTAATTGCCGGCAGGCTCCGCACGGCATGAGCATCTCCGGATGGAGCTTTGCCTGGTCGTCGGAAACGTCCACGCAACTCACAGCCACGGCGTCAAATCGTTTGTGGCCCGCCAGAACTGCGGCGAACGAAGCCGTACGTTCAGCGCAGATTGTCAGGCCATACGAAGCATTTTCGACATTTGCGCCGGTGAATATCTCGTCGTTGACCAGGATGGCCGCACCGACGTGGAAATTCGAGTACGGGCAATAGGCTTTTGAGGCGGCTTCACGGGCCTTTGCCAATAGCTTTTCAGCAAGCTCTGGAGTAATGGATTGAAGTCCTGGCATCGCCCAATTCTTTCAAAACAGCGTTGGTGGATCGGATCAAAGACGGGTGTCTTGAATATCGTCGCCGGGGGCATGATCCACAAAGTGCCATGAGAGTTCTGTGGCAACCAGTTTGAGGAACTTGTTTTTAAAGGCAGACTTGCTGACGCCGGTTTCGACGGACATAGGGGCTGTGACCGGGAAGACGGTGTCGCGATAATCGTTGTAAATCACGTCCACTTCCTTGGGCTCATTCTTGATCGGTTTGCCCTTTTTATCCTTGGGATAATCTTTGTTGGTCACCTGAATGTGGATTTTGGAGTGACCCTGGAACAGCATCGGCGTGGAAGGATCCTGAATTTGAAACTGTTCGATTTCGAAGAAGACGACGGCATCGGCTTCAAAGAAGTTGAGGGCCTCTTCGGCTGACCAGTCGGAATGCTCCTGCTGCCACTCGGAAACACGCTCGAAGGGTGCGAATCGGATTTTTGGATTCGAGGTTCGAATGGTTTTCTGGAATTCTTTGGTCAGATCGCGTTCAAGCATCTGGAAGTCGTTGTTCGCTCCATTCACAGCGTGTGCCAGAACGACGATCAATTTGCCGGACAGGTCGGGGCCTGTATGGCTGATGGTCGGTTCAAATGGCTGGAGGAAATAGAGAGACATACGAGGGTCGCAGCCCATGAGGACTGAAACGCCCGACGCCAAACCGATTGAACCGAGAAAACCGCGTCGTCCTAAATGATTCATGGCGTGCGTCCTTGCTTGCCAGTTGCGTGCATATTCGGAAATTTGATTCGTTTCAGGGGCCACTGACCGATACGTGCTGAGCGGCTTGAGAGAGTCGGATCGCCCAACAGGTGAGAGCGATTGAGAAGAGTCCGCCAGAGCATAAAGCGAGCGGGCGATCCCAATTGTCAAACCCCACAATTCGGCCTTTGAAGCTGCACAAGCCAAGCCATGCGGCGGCAGCGATTGCGAGCCCGAAGAGTGGAAGACCTGCTGGATTTGACCTGATGGAGTCTCGGAAATGGCCTCTGGCCAGCCATGCGGCGGCGGTCGTCATTCCACAAGTCGGGCATGGTACACCTGTTTGAGCCATTGTCGGGCACTTTGCCAACCCAAGCTGGGTGTGCGTGCCAACCCGATTGGGGCTTGGGACAAGTGAGAATGCCATCCACCAGATGCCTAATCCAGCCAACGCTGGAATCAGCAGGAGCGGTCGCCAGAAAGTAGAAATCCGACGAGGATCCGTGCCATGGTCTAAACCATGACCCGCATGTGACATCCTCGGATTTGGCCCCTTCAGCGCAATCATTGCATGAGCCTCGAAACGAACACGGACCTTCCCTGGTCCAGTCTTGGTGGAGAGCATACCTTGTTTCAGAATTTCGACAAGCGGGATTTTTTACAAAAGTTTCGGACTGATGTGTGATAAGTTTAAGCAAGAGAGAGCTTTGATGGAAATTTCAATTGATTTTGATGTTTGAATGGAAAAATGATGAAAATACGTGTAGAACAAGACGGAATCCTGTTAGAAAACCGTCATCAGGCAGCACTTGCATCGTGTGGGACTTCTGCCCAGGCGATTCATGATGTGATTCTGATTGAGGCTCAGCGGCTAAATCAGTCAGGGCTGACAGTGGCTCTGGATTACGGAGCAGGCACAGGTGAACTTGCGGCCAAGCTGGTTCAAGAGAGGCTTTTTGAGGAAGTTCATGCCGTGGA
>CAMBZY010000263.1 GCA_945872325.1 Candidatus Kuenenia stuttgartensis
GGTGAAAATGTCGCCGGTGGCTTCAGAAAAAACCTGAGTGGTGTGGATCAGGGCGGAGTCCGCTGGAACCACAATCGCCTGAGCGAACCCCGTGACCGGGTCGGGGGGCAAGGCGACGGAAATTGCCAACGTAACGAGTAGATTGATCATGTTGTTTTCACCTTTTTTACTGTGAGTGTTGTGGTATTCTAACGATCGAGACATCGAAGAGCGATACGCCACCCCAATCATATTGGACGATTGACTTGATCCAGCACTCTGGATTTGTCAAACTGACGACTTGTCGATAAAAAGCAACCCCCTATTAAAAGGTCTCAGCTCATGAGCGGATTGAAAAACACAGACATTAAGGCTCGTGGCTGTGCCCTTTATCTACTACCAATTAAAACCCGAATGCCCTTGAAATTCGGGCCTGAAATCACGACGGAAGTCACCTGCGCCCGAGTGAAACTGGATGTCGTTACACGCGACGGCCGCTCTGCGACTGGCTGGGGTGAAACGCCTCTTTCAGTTCAGTGGGTTTGGCCAAGTGCACTATCCTATGCTTTAAGGCACGATGTGCTTATTGAATTCTGCAAATCGCTGGTTCAGGCATGGTCGAAATTCACTGAGATGGGCCACCCCATGGAGGTCGGTCATGACTTTCAGAACGGGCCTCTGATATCGCTTTGGCAGGATTTAAATCAAGCTCGTGCCAGTGCAGGAGAAGAGCCCATGCCGTGGTTGGCAGCTCTGGTCTGCTGCTCGGCATTTGATCTGGCTCTGCATGATGCCTATGGAATGGCTCACGGTGTAAAAACTTACAGCACTTACAACGAAGAATGGATGAACCGGGACCTATCGGCTTATCTCCAGCCAGCCGAAGATTCCAGCGTTTCATTCAAGGGTAAATATCCAGCCGATTATCTGCTGCAGCATCCACCCAAGTCATTGCCTGCATGGCACTTGGTGGGTGGTAAAGATCCTGTGACACCAGAAGAATTGACCGGAACGGAGCCAAACGACGGATACCCTGTCCTGCTGGCCGACTGGATCAAAACTGACGGCCTGAAGTGCTTGAAAATCAAGCTCCGCGGCGACGATCCCGCTTGGGATTATGACAGGCTTGTCACAGTGGGTAATCTCGCTATTGAACTTGGCTGCGATTGGCTCACAACGGATTTCAACTGCACAGTGCATGATCCAGCCTATGTCTGCGAAATTCTCGACCGACTGGTGATCGAACATCCACGGATTTCCGGGATGATTTTATATGTGGAACAGCCGTTCCCGTACGAACTTGAAGAGCATAGGCTAGACGTGCGGAGCGTTTCGGCTCGCAAGCCGTTGTTCATGGATGAATCTGCTCATGACTGGCATTTGATCAGGCTGGGCCGATCGCTGGGGTGGACAGGTGTTGCCCTGAAAACCTGTAAAACCCAGACCGGCGCCTTACTCTCCCAGGCTTGGGCCAAGGCTCATGGGATGACTTTAATGGTTCAGGATTTAACGAATCCAATGCTTGCCCAGATCCCCCATTGCCTGCTGGCGGCTTATTCTGGAACGATCATGGGTGTTGAGACCAATGGAATGCAGTTTTATCCGGATGCTTCGAGGCCTGAGGCGTTGATTCATAAGGGGCTTTATCGAAGACGGTCAGGCCAGGTCAACCTGGAGACGATTCAAGGACCTGGCTTCGGATATCGTCTGGAAGAAATTGAGAGGGAACTACCATCGGCTGTTTGTACTTCAAGCGATTGATTCGGAAAGGTTTGTAATAAAAAACGCCCTGAAAGGTCAGGGCGTTTTGAGGGATCAAATTTTACAAATTCAGGTCAAACTTGGCTCAGCCTTTTGGCTTCCATGTGGACCAGTTGCGAATCGCCGAGCTGTCGAACCGCGTGGAGTTCGCGATGGCGTTCAAGGCTGCTTTGGAGGCCGATGACACGGCCACTCGACCTTTTGGGCTGGGGGTCTCCTGACCACTATCGCTCACTGTAGGCGAATTGTCGGGATCAGCCACGAAGTCGAGTTTCACGTTCTGATCACCGACCGTAACGTTCTGGACACCCAGTGACTTCATGCCGCGGCGGGCACTGATCCGGTACCGCCCAGGCTGAAGGTCCATCTGATAACCACCGGAGTCCCAGTTGGTCGTGGTGGAAACCTCGTTGGTGTCAAGGTTTTGTGCGCGGATCAAAACTTGATCCACACCTTCACCAGGCGTATAGAAGCTGTTACGATTGGAGTCGTTAAAGATCACACCAAGCAACTTTGGCGTTGGTTTTGCGGAAGATCGGGCGAAATTCTGGGTGATGACCAAAGGACCAAGATTTTTATTGGTGGTGGCGACAATCCCGACTCCAACTTCGTTGAACGATTGATCGTTGCCCACGTTGTTTTGGAGAATGTTGCGGCGGTGGCCTTTGTCAGCAACGCCCCAGTCGAGCAAGAAGGCTTGCATGGCATGATCGACCGACTTCGAATAAGCGAAGGCGTTCTCGGTGGAATTTACTTCGCCATCATAACCCTTGGCAGCCATTCGGGCATTCAGATCCATCCCGTTTGGCCCACTGTGGGTTTGGGACCCAGAGTCAGCCTGGTACTGGCTTTGCATCGTTGCTGAAGCCGCCAGCTTGTCATTCCAGGCCAACGGTTGCTTGGGAGGAATCTGCGAGATTTGCCTGATTGCGGCGTTTAGATCCTCACCGTAATAGTCCATGGTGAGGCTCAAATTGGCATTGTCTTCCGCAATCACCATCTCGGTTGCAGCGGCTGGATTCGTACGTGCTTCGTTGATTAACTCAAGCATGTATTGAGCTTGGTCGGATGGCCCACCAGAAGCCATAACCTGGCGGTTTTCCAAACGATCCATACTCGGCTTGATCATCTTCTTGGAACGAAACATGGAACCTCCCGTCGATCTATGGCGGACTCGCCCGTATCCTTGGACTATTCCGCTTGATCGCCACAACCGACAATGTGATCTATATCTCATCGTTCAGTGCGGCGGGTTTCTTCAGAATTTCTATTGCAAGTTCACCGCTTCCTTGTGGATGAACTTCTCCGCTTGATAAATAACTTAGATGCACAAAGCGTGCCAAACCCGAATCAAGCCCGGCCATTCGGTTTCGTAATATCCACACAACATATTTACCTGCAAGAGCTAACAACTTTTAATGAAATCGGTTTTGAAGTCATGACGGAACGGTGTTGAAGGTAGTTTTGGTAACTTTGGCAAAGCTGCTTTTGTAAACTATTGTTAACAATAGCGATCTTTAACGATTGATCAAGTGCAATTTCAAAGAATTTTAAATTTCATTCGATTTCCAGAAGGTTTTTACCGACAAACTTGGCCTGAATCGAAACCCGTCTGGCCCCGGTCTCAAACCCGTTACGATCCATCCATGATCATAAAGTGTGCTAGAGATCCGGGGCCTTAGACCTCGAAACCATGGGATTTTTAAGCCATGCATCTAGTCAAAACTATCAAAATTCAGGTACTTTAAGCATTAGAGGAATGAGCACCGTGGCTGTTTTCAAGGTGACTCCGCACCATTCGCATTTTGGTCAATTATCAAAAGGATTGGCGACTGTGGCCCAAAATCATCTCGATCGTGCGCTGGATCTCGTTGCAGAGGCGGTCACAAATCAGCAACTCTCTACTGAGGCTGCCCAGAACATTCGCCAGTGGCTGACTTCCGAAGCATTCTCTACATATCGAAGTCAACTGGAATCGGCCATTGAAACCGGCGAGTGGAAAAAGCTCGACGATGCGTTTTATAAAGTCCTCGAATTCGGGACCGGTGGCCGCCGTGGACTGATGGCTCCGTTGGGGACGAATGTTCTGAACGATCGAACCATGGCTGAAAGTGCCCGTGGACTAGTGGATTTTCTGATCAAAAAGCATCAGGGCGAAAATCGAAAACTCTCCGTGGTGATTGCTCACGACACGCGCCATAACTCGCCTGAGTTTGCCAAAGTCTGTGCCTGTGCGATTGTTGCAGCAGGTCTTGATGTCTTTCTTTTTGACTCGTTTCGCTCCACTCCACTGCTATCGTTCGCTGTCCGACACTTTAATTGTGATGGCGGGATTATGATCACAGCATCACATAACCCACCTTCTGACAACGGGTTCAAGTGTTATAACGGGCACGGCGCACAAGTCGTTCCGCCCGACGATTCCTCCATCATTGATGCCGTAATCGCTTCGGCCACCCAGCCCATCCCCATGGCTGATTACGACCAGGCTTTGGCTGATGGACGAATCAAAGTGGCATCTCAGGATGTGGATCACGCCTATCTCAAGGCCGTTTTGGGCGAATCCGTTGGATCGAATCGGGAATTATCCATCGTTTACACCCCTATGCATGGAGTGGGCGGAACGAGCGTCGGGGCGGCTCTTAAGCTGGCGAACTTCTCTTCTGTGAATTTACTGGCTTCGCAAAGTGTTCCAGATGGTAACTTTCCGACAATTCCAGGCCATGTGGCCAACCCTGAAATCCCCAAGACTTTGGAAGCCGCGATTGCAGAGGCCAAAGCCACTGGTGCCGATCTGGTTCTGGCCAGCGATCCTGACGCTGACAGGCTCGGAGCGGCTGTACCTGTGACCGGAGACCCTAAAGGTGAATGGCAGACTATTGATGGAAATTCAATTGGTGTCCTGCTGGCCGCTTACGTTTTAGATCAGACTCGAGCGAATGGTAAACTAAGCCACGATCAGTACTTGGTTTCAACATTGGTCTCGACTCCAATGGCTCCAGCGCTTTATCGCAACGCCGGTCTCAAGGTCGTAAACAACCTGCTGGTGGGATTCAAGTGGATTGCAAAAGCCATTGATGAATCTGGCCCTGAGAATTTCCTCTTCGGATTTGAAGAGTCGCACGGCTATCTCAAAGGCACCTATGCCCGCGATAAGGATGCCACTGTGGCCGCTTTACTTTTCGCTGAAATGGCGGCAACACTTAAAGCTCGTGGAGAGAGCGTGTTGCAGTACCTGGATTCGCTTTATTTACAAGTGGGTCATTACGGCCAGGCGGCTTTCAACCTGACTTTGACGGGTCGCGATGGTGCGGCATTGATCCAGAAAATCATGACCAGTTTTCGCAGCACTCCGCCTTCCAAGGTGGCTGGCCTGAACGTGATGCGACTCGATGACTACAGCCTTCATATCTCCAAAATTTTGCAACCGGCCCAGAG